>JBLNAU010000577.1:0-5065 GCA_050259515.1 Syntrophothermus sp. | reverse complement strand
CGGCAGGTTTAACGCGACGATCTCCAGAACGCCGCCCAGTGTGTTTTTACCATGGATCGTCTTCTCGATTTCCGCCCGCATTTGATTCGCGGAGGGTTCGATCGGGCAGCGGACATCGGATCCTTCGGCGCGCAGGAAGCGCTCCTCGTACGGCATCTCTGCGAGCTCCGCCTGCACTTCGCCGATGGAAACCACATAACCGCCCACCTGGATTCCAAACTGGCCGAGAAAGTGCTTGCTGAGGGCACCGGCTGCAACACGCATGGTTGTCTCGCGGGCAGAGGCACGCTCCAACGCCGGGCGCAGATCCCTGTATCCATATTTCACCGCGCCGGTGAGATCGGCATGGCCCGGACGCGGCGCGGTCATCGGCTCGACGGCTTTGCCCTTCCATTTGACATGGTCCGCATTTTCGACGAGCAGCGCAATGGGTGCGCCGGTCGTCTCACCAGCCATGACGCCGCCCAGGATCTGGACGGTATCCTTCTCGATCTTCATCCGCCCTCCAGAGCCATAGCCCTGCTGGCGGCGGACCAGCTCGCGGTTGATGATTTCAGGTGTAAGAGGCAGCCCGGCGGGCATGCCATCCAGGATGGCGGTCAGGGAGGGTCCATGAGATTCACCGGCAGTCAGAAAACGAAGAGGCATTGAGTTCTCCAATATTATTCGACAGCACTTCGAAAGACATCGATGGGCAGTTTGACTCCGGTCCACAACTCAAACCCCAGCGCGGCCTGCTCGACGAGCATGCCCAGGCCAGTCGTCGCCTGCAAGCCCTGTGCACGCGCCTCCCGGACAAGTTTTGTCTGGCGTGGATTGTAGACCAGATCGTAAATCTTGGTCTGCTTTGAAAGGATTGTGTTATCCGGTACTGGGGATCGATCGACATTGGGAGTCATGCCAAGCGGCGTGGTGTTGGCGATCAGTTGAAAGTTGGAAAGCTGCAAGCTGGATGGGTTGAAGTCGATCGCATGCGCGCCCTGAAACAGGTCTGCGAGCTGCCTGGCCTGTTCGATCCGACGGGAAGCAATGCTCACATCCCATCCATCGTTGACCAATGCATATGCCACCGACCGTGCCGAACCTCCCGCGCCGAGGACCAGGGCGGATGGATGAGGTGGAAAGGATGCAAAGTGATTTTTCAGATCCTTGAGAAAACCCGCTGCATCCGTATTGTCACCGATCAGCCTGTTCTCACGCATGTACATCACATTCACCGCTCCGATGGACCTGGCAGTGGGTGTGAGCTCGTCCAGAAACGGGATCACGTTTTGTTTATGAGGGATGGTGACATTCAGACCGGTCACCTCGCCCGAGCGGACTCTTGCCAGCAGTTTTTCCAGGCCCTGTAAATCATGCGGCTCGATTGGGAACAGGCAGTACTCCCCTTCCAGGCCGCTGGCTTTGAGAGCCGCATTTTGGATCTGGGGGGAAAGGCTGTGACCAACAGGAAAACCGATCAGGCCAAGTTTGATCATCGCAGGGCGTCCAGGACTTGGAAGTAATTGGGAAAGGTTTTGGAAACACAGGCCGGATTTTCGATCACGATCCCGGGTACGCGCAACCCGATCAGCGAGAAGGCCATAGCCATGCGGTGGTCGTTATAGGTCTGGACACTGGAAGGCTGGAACGCTGAGCATGGATAAATGGTCATGCCGTCCTCATGTTCATCCACTTTGACACCCAGGCGGGCCAGCTCCGTGCAGGTGGCATGGACGCGGTCGGTCTCCTTAAGTCGGGCGGAGGCAATGCCGCGGATCCTGGTGGGTGAGGATGCAAACGGTGCGATGGCAGCCAGAGTCTGGGCAGTGTCGGGGATGTCGCGCATATCGACGTCGACCCCCTGGGGTGCAGAGGAGCCGGTGACCTGTATACAGTCATCACTTTCCTGTACGGTGCAGCCCATTTTTTGAAGGACAGCCAGGAAGGCGATATCACCCTGTTTGGAATGATGGGAAAGGTTCTCCACGCGCACCGAGCCGCCGCAGAGGACAGGCGCGGCAAAGAAGTAGGAGGCGGCAGAGGCATCCGATTCAATGGCATAGGTGGAGATTGGTCTTTGGTAATTCATCAGCGGGATGGAAAACGACCGATAGCCATCCCGGCGAACTTCGACGCCGAAATCATGCATCACTGCAATCGTCATGTCCACATAGGGTTTGGAGCTCAGCTCAGCGATCACGTCAATTTGAACCGGGGATTTTGCATACGGAGCGACCATCAATAATGCCGAGAGGAACTGCGAGGAGATATTTCCCGCAATTTTAGTTTTGCCTCCCGGAAGCCCGGAGGCGTTTATTTTTACAGGAGGACGATCATTGGTCGCTTCCAGGTCCGCGCCCAGTTGGGACAGCGCATCCAGCAAATCGCCGATCGGCCTTTCCCGCATTCGCGCATCGCCATCCAGAACAAATTCACCCTTTCCCAGGGTAAGAAATGCGGAAAGAAAACGAGCGGCTGTTCCGGCGTTGCCGATGAAGAGCTCAGCCTTTTGGGATGGAATTTTCCCACCCTGGCCGGTGACCGTCATTTCCTGATTCTGCTCATCCAGCTGAACATCGAATCCAAGAGTCTTCAACGTCCCGGCGAAGTATCGTGAATCATCGGAGAACAGGGCATGCGTCAGGCGCGTCTTCCCATTTACCAGGGAGGCGATGAGCAGGGCGCGATTGGTCAGTGACTTCGAGCCGGGGACACAGACCGCCGCGTCCAGGGGATGAGGGATCGGAATCATTTTAAGGACAGAGTTCATGGGACAATGGCTTGGTACTTCTTTTGGGCTTCGCTCAGAATGGACTCGAGACTTGAAAAATCGTTGGAGGCTAAGGCCGCTTCGATCTCTGAAAGCCGGCTTTGCACTCCCCGCAGCCCGTTCAATACATTCTCCCGGTTCGACTGCAGAACGCCGAGCATCATGGAGGAGGGTGTGCCTGCCAGCCGGCTCGTGGATTTGAATCCGGGGCCGATGAAGGCAGTCACATCCTGGGGTGTTGTCAGTGCCAGAGCAGAGGAGAGCAGGAAGGGCAGATGGCTGGTGGATGCAAGGATGCGGTCATGTTCCACTGCATCCAGGATCCTGGCTTTGGCGCCGAGAGCGTCAATGATCTGGTGGGCAGCCGAGAGCGCCCGGGCGGATGTTCTCCCGAGCGGGGTGAGCAGGAAAGGCGCGGCATAATACAGGGTCCGCTCGGCGTTGGCAAGCGAGAGCTTTTCCTTGCCGCATATGGGATGTCCGCCAATGGGATCGAAGCGCTCAGGCAGGCGGGCCATGACTTCGACCACCAGCCGCTTGGTGGAACCCAGGTCCATGACAATGCAGGGATTGGGAGTATAGGAAGGCAGCTGCTCCAGCAGGCTCAAAATCGCAGGGACAGGCGCAGCCAGGACGATCACATCTGCTTTGGGGAGCAAGACAGCGGGATCGCTGTCCGCTTCATCCACGATATGTTGGGACAGGGCCAGCTCGAGGGTGGCGGCGTGCGGGTCAATCCCATAGAGCGCGGCACATTTGCCGCGCAGCCCCAGGGCCAGCGAGCCGCCCATCAGCCCCAACCCAACGACCGCGATCCTGGAATGTGTGAGATTAAAGTCTGGCTCCTGCATTGCCCTCACCCTAGCCTTCTCTCAAAGGGATAGGGGATCCGACCAGGCGGCGGTCCACGGCTTCGGCGACGGCCTTGACCTGTTTCACCATTTTGGCAAAGGCTTCGGGCGTCAGGGACTGCTTGCCGTCAGAAATAGCGTGGGCGGGGTCCGGGTGTACTTCGACAATCACACCGTCCGCCCCCGCGGCAATGCCAGCCTTTGCAATCGAGGAGACAAAGGCCGAGTCACCCGTCGAGTGGGAGGGATCGATCACGACCGGCAGGTGGGTAAGTTTTTTGAGGACCGGGACAGCGTTGATGTCGGTCGTGTTGCGGGTGGCCGTCTCAAAGGTGCGGATGCCGCGTTCGCACAGGATGACGCGGGTGTTTCCCCCGCTCAGGATGTATTCGCTGGCCATCAGCATTTCTTCGATGGTGGCCGACATGCCGCGCTTGAAAAGAACAGGCGTGCGGGTTTCCCCGATGGCCCGCAGCAGGTTGAAGTTTTGCATGTTGCGCGCGCCGAGCTGGAAGACATCCACATACTTTTCCATCATCGGGATCTGGGAAACCGCCATGACCTCCACGACGATCGGAAGACCGGTTCTCTCACGGGCTTCCGCCATGTATTCAAGGCCCTCCTCACCCAGGCCCTGAAATGCATAGGGAGAAGTACGCGGTTTGAAGACGCCGCCGCGTAAGGCATTCGCACCCGCTTCCTTCACTGCCTGTGCAACATCCAGGATCTGCTCACGTGACTCCACCGAGCAGGGACCGGCAATGATGGGTATTTCCGTTCCACCGATCGTAAAGCCGTCCAGAGGGAAGACCGAATCTTGCTCGTGGAACTGCCGTGAGGCCAGCTTGTAGGGCTTGGAAATCCGCTGGACCTCCATCACGCCGGGCAGGGCTTCGAAGATCTCCTTGGCCACATAATGCCCATCCCCCACGGCGCCGATGATGGTCTGCTCGACGCCAAAGATGGGATGCGAAGTCAGCTTCTGTTTTTCGATCTCGGCAATGACAATGTCTATTTGTTCCCGGGTCGCCCCCGGGCGCATGATGATCATCATGATGGCTGTTATCCTTTCTACGCCCAGCCCTGTCGCGTGGGCTGATACGCACCGTTCACGGAGGCGAGGCTCCTTCCCATGACCTGGGCGATCTGCCCGACCTGCTTCACCATCCCGGCAAATTTTTCCGGCTTGAGCGATTGCTTGCCGTCGGAAACCGCCCGGGCGGGGTCGGGATGGACCTCAACGATCAGCCCGTCGGCGCCCGCCGCGATCCCGGCACGCGCAATGGCAGCCACGTAATCGGCATGGCCCGTGGCATGCGAGGGATCGAGGATCACCGGCAGGTGGGTTAGGTTTTTCAGGACCGGGATGGCATTGATATCCGTCGTATTGCGGGTGGCCGTCTCAAAGGTCCGGATGCCCCGCTCGCACAGCATCACCCGCTGGTTTCCCCCGGCAAGGATA
>JBLNAU010000576.1:0-3931 GCA_050259515.1 Syntrophothermus sp. | reverse complement strand
CTCTCCCCAGGCGAAATAGGTGGGCACGTACAGGAAGCGTTCGCCTTTTTCTCGCGAGTCCTTATCCAGCTCCTTCATTTGTTGGATTTCCTGCGCCGGGATCTGGCCGTGCAGATCGGATTGGATCACATCCCATTCGATGGCCCAGTCTTCCACAGACGGTTCATTTCTCTGGACCTGAATCTCACCCGCTTCGATGATCTGAATGTCTGCCTGGAAGAACAGCGTTGCGAGCCGCGCCCCCAGACCGGGATCGGCGCCCTGTTTGCGAAGGGCTTCCGTCTGCCATTGACCAAGCGGGGTCAATTCCTTCGGCTTGTCGATGCGATGGTAATAGTCAGGCTCGGCAAAGGCGATAACATACCCCCCTCTTTTCGTGACACGCTTCATTTCTCTTAACGTCTGCAACGGATCGCGGACCCACAGGAGCAGGTAGTGGGAGTACAGGATGTCAAAAATCCCATCCGCATAGGGTAGTTCCAGGGCACTTCCCTGCACCCGCATGGCCCACGGCGCGTGGGTGCCGCATTCCAGTAGGGCCACTGGATCGATGTCCAGCCCATGAATGCCGGTACGCTGCGGCAGCCCGGACAGGATCGCGCCCGTGCCGCAGCCCACCTCCAAAACGTTCCGTGCGTTTTGCAGGTTTATTTTTTCAAAGATGTAGGATCGAAGCTCGCGAGTCCAGCCTGCCTGCTGTGTGTAGCGGGTATGCCAGTTCATATCCGTGGAGGATAAATCGCGCTCCACGCGTCTGTCAACAGACTGCCCAATACCCGATCTGCCATCCGCTGGGAGGGCAGAACGTCGCCATCCGGTTCGACGTACATCCAGACCCGGCCTGCCCCCTTAGGGATGTCGTCCTCGTGGGTTTCAATTGCCACCGGGTTATAGGCGGAATAGGGGACGGGCAGGTCAAACCGCAGTGTCAATCCCGCCTCCGCGGCTGTATTCCTCAAGGCATGGAATGCATCGCTCAGCGAATCGTCCGATGTGGTCAGGGAAAGATTGCGGACCCCCAACGCTGCGAGGTGCTTGATATCTTCCTCGGCATTACGTATGCTCGTGGGGTTCAAAGTGATATGGACAGTCACAAAAATGTCTTCGATCAGCACAGCTTCCAAAGCCTGCCACGAGTCCTGGTTCTCAGGCTGCAGGAGGAACAGGATATGATCGAGTCCTGTTTGCAGGAGCTGGCTGAGATAAGCCTTGTCCCGAAGCCTTAACCCATCGGTCAGGAGTCCACAGACCTGGCCATTTTTTTCGGCCTCGGCAATCAGGTCGGGTAAATCCTCACGCAGCGTGGCCTCTCCACCGGTGAACGTGATCTGAGGAATTCCAAACTCCCAGGCGCGGTCCAGGATCGATTTCCATTCCTCGGTGGTAAGCTCGCGGGAGGCGCGTTTTACGGGTGCATATTCAGCGGACGTCTCGGGATTCAAACGATAGGTTAGCGCGCAATCCAGACGCAGAGGGGCAGTCAGGTCCGCAGAGCGCGGAGTTGCCAGCTCAAAGTTCAGGATGGAGACCGGATCAAGGTCGGGCGTCCGGATCAGCGCCTGAACGCGCTCCACAAAATCGTTGTAATCCTGGCGGGCAATCCCTTTATTGACGCGATAGCGGGCTGCGATCTGGCCCGCAGCTTCTTCGGGCGAGCTGCCCTTTACAAGCTGGTAGGCATACTCCGCAGCGGTAGGATTCAACTGCAGCACTGTGGATGCATTTACGATCAGCAGCCCGGTTCCGTCCCGGTTCAATCGCAAATGAAGGCGGTAGGGAACGTCCTCCAGGGTGGTCTGCAAGTGGTACATGCCGGCGGGCAGAGGCTCAATCCGGGCATAGCGGTCGGCAATCCGATTAAAGATTTTCATGATTCTCCTCCTGTTTAGGAGCGGACGAAATGGGGAAGTTCAAATGGGATCTCGAGGGAGAGCTCCACAAATCCAGCATACTGTCCATCTCGATACCAGGGTGATTGATAGATTAACTTTTTAATGCCGTTCTTCTCGATGGTGTAAACGTTCTTCTCACGGGCCGCCAGGAGCGCTTCCGTTTTCCCGCGGGCGCGTTCCGGGTGACAGTCGAGCATATTGGAACCGATCAGGGATCGCCCGCCATCCTTTTCATAACCCCTGGCTGCCTTGTCATTCATTTCCAGGATGACGCCCGTTTCATCACAGACAGTGACTGCAGCGGGGAATTCTTTGATCCAATCGAGTTCGCTCATCGATGCTCCATTAGGTTGTGGTTTGAATTTCAGAGGGCTCAGTGAATTGCAGAGGGCAGCCTCCACCGCATTCGGCAACCAGGCCGCAGCCCTCACACTTCGCTGGAAGCTTCCGCCGCTCACGCAACCGGATCGAAAGCTCATGATTCCAGATCGAGTCCCACGGGTCGGAGAGCAGGTTGCCCAGTGAGCGGTAGTAGGACTGGCAGGGCAGCACGTCCCCGTTGGATTCCACGCACATACTGTACAGTGCCGCGGTGCATCCTTTCACACCGAGATGGTTGGCCGTCGGGTCGAACTGGCAGTATTGTGTGGGCGTATACCAGATCAGCTTTTGCCCGCGCTCGGCGGTCTTGCGCTGGGCAAGGTCCAGCAACGGTTGGAGTTCATTTTCATTCAAACCGGTCCCGACCGTCAGGCCGTGACCGGAATAGATCAGCGCGTTCAAGCCAATCGTGGGAACGCCCAGGTCAGCCAGAAAATCCAGGGTGTCCGGGAGGGTGTGCAGGTTTGTGCGAAGCATTGTTGTATTCGTCATAACGTACAGCTTGCTTTGCAAGGCATTCCTCAACCCGACGATCGTCTGCCGGTGCGCGCCTTTTGCCTGCATCATTCGATCATGGACCTGCTCATCGCATGACTCGACGGTGACCTGTACGTGATCCAGGCCCGCCTCCACAAGCTGCTGAAGATAACGCTCATCCATCAACCTGCGGGCATTGGTATTCAATCCAGTGATCTGCCCGTTGTTTTCCGCATGGCGGATCAATTCGGGTAGATCGCTGCGCAGGGTCGCCTCTCCGCCCGTAAAGACAAGATGGGGCACGCCCAGCGCCCAGAGTTGATCGATGATCCTGAACCATTGCTCGGTGCTCAGCTCCGGGTAATTACGCGCGCGGTCGTTATAGCAGTGAGCGCAGTCGTTGTTGCAGCGATACGTCACGGCCAGGTCCATGCGGTAAGGAGCACTTGGGCGGGCGCTAAACGGCATCCATGCATCCAATTCAAGGTCGTGGATCGGGCAGGCCCCATCCGGTCGCACCAGTTCATCCAGCTGGAGCCGGAAGGAAGACAGATCGTTGCGAGCCTGCCGCTTGGAAACGGAATAACGCGTGGTGATCGCCCCGATACTTACCTTCTCGGATTTCTCTTCCAGAACCAGCCAGGCCATATGGGCCGCTGTCGGATTCAAATGCATTACGCTGCTGGCATTGACGATCAAAGTTCCGCGCCCATCGGGATCCAGGCGCAGATGGATGCGGGATTTCTCCTGGTCGTTCACCCGAACATAATGATACAGGCCCGGTGTGGGAAGAGATGCCACCGGGGGAGACTGAAATTTACTTTTAAGTGAATGAATAAAGGTCACCGCGTTCCTCAACTATTGTGTCATGATGACGGACCAGATATCGCTGCTGAAGAAAAAGCCCTGGGCGAGGCCAGCATTCTACCGCCCGCCACCGGCACAGGCACAGGCGCAACCCGCGCAGGCACATGCACAGGCACAGGAATGTCCGCCTCCGCCGCCCCAGCCTCCGCGCGGTCCGCTTGTGGGTGGGGGTGGTGGGGGATTGGTTACGTTTGTCACCCGGGTCGTGAAGTCGGTGACGTTGCCGATAACTTTCTGGGAGAAGGTCTGCATACCGACCGCGACCGACGCAGCAAAGTCCGAGCCTGGCAGGTTGGGAACCGAGGGCATGCTTC
>JBLNAU010000575.1:0-2919 GCA_050259515.1 Syntrophothermus sp. | reverse complement strand
AGTAGGGCGTATCGTTGGTGAATTTGAAGTCGACCAGTGGGAAATAAACGGTCGCGTCCAGGCCTGCGAGGCGCGGGTCGATGCCGCCATTGGGCGTCTGCTCATAGTAGCCGACCCGGTAGGCATGCGGAACACGCTCGACAACGGGATAGCCGGCGTTGAACACCGTGCGGAAGAGGGTCGTGCTGACCTGGCACACGCCGCCGCCCACACCCTTGATGGTCCGCCCGCCATAGATGATCAGCGCCTCGGCAAACCCGTTCTCCAGGCTGACGTCGCCCATGTGCTCACCCATCGAGAAGGTTTCACCGGGTGCCACCAGCACGCCGTGGAATTGACTTGACGCGGCCTGGATGTTCTGCATACGCTCCGCGCTGGAGCCATAGAAATAGGAGGTCTGTGCCGCAACCAGCTCGGTAATACCAAGCTCCTGGGCGGTAGCTGTCGAAGCAACGCGAGGCTGCTCCTCGTTGACCACCAACGGAATATTATGTTCCCCCCGCATCAAAGCATCATTGATGGCTGTGATACTGGCATCGATATCCAGTGTACGCCCAACCTTGGATTCAGCCATCAAATCAAGCTGGCGGGTATCGTCGTTGAAGATAAACTTTGCATCCGAAGCCTTGCGATCCACCTGTTCCTTGACCGGCACCAGGAGATCCCGCAGGCCGTTGCGGTTCAACAGCACTTTCACCCCGCCATCGGCACGTTCCACGCTCAGCAGATTTGCCAGCACATCCGGGTTGTATACATACGGACCGGGGTCACCCTGCGCCATATTGGGAAGGGTCAGTGAAAGCGGCTGGCTAAGGACCTGCTGCGCCATCCCCTGCGCAGCGCTGACATCCAGGATCTGCGGCTGGACTTCCTGCACGACCAGGGGAACTTCACCGTCAGAAAAAGTCTGCAGCTGCGCGGCGAGATAGATCAGGGTGGCGTCCACTTTCAATTCGCGCCCGACCTGACCGGGCGTGGCAACGACATTGGTTCCCTGAATATTCAGGCCCCCATCCTTCATCGGCTGGTTGATCTGTGAAGATAACTGGTTCAAATAGTAGGAGGCCACGCGCTGATCGAAGATGATCACCGGGGCAACCTTTGCCCCCATCCCTGCCGCACGAAGCTGACCCGACAACGCGCCAAACAAGCCGCCGCTGCGACCCAGCCGGTAGGCGGTCCTGGCGCTGGTCGAAGGATCGAAGACCATGCCCAGCTCAGCCGGGCTTGCCACCCAGGTATTCTCGCCATACCTCAACATGACCTTGCCATTCATGGGATAGGATAATGCCTGGTTCAGCTTGACCGCGGCATCTGTGGGAGTCATGCCAGAGACGTCCACGCCGGCGACAGAGACCCCGGGGAAGATTCTACCGGCGTATACGAGCTGATATCCCAGAACCCAGGTAAGGATGAGCATGAAGAACAGGGTTATACCGGCGATCGTCGCGACGGCCACCTGCGGAAGAACGGGCGTTTTTTGATAAGGTCGGGAAATGGTTGTCATTCTTTACACGCGTGTCTCATCAATAAAACCTTATGCATGCAGTGCATACAAAAATTTTAATCAGGAAGTAGGGAAAATTACAAATGAATCTTCAGAATTATACCCTGTTGAAATTAAGGAAACTTAATCAAAAATGAGTCTGGAATGGGGATTGGAAATCATTTATATCCATTCCAACTGTGCCTGGCACTTAAAACGCTTTTAAACGGGATTTGTTCCCGACCCCTCCAGTACCAATGGGAGAGAGCCGGCAGGCATCCTGCTCGGCTGTTTTTCCTGCAAACTTGTTTGATCGGATCAGTTTTTTGGCGCCGCACGCACAGGTTTTACCGCCGGGATCAACATCGGTGTAACAGAACGATACCTGGCATACTCCACCCCGAATTCATGGAGGAGCTTTCGTTCCTCGAACACGATCCCGATCAAGATGTAGATCGTGAATGCAAGATAAACGATGAAAGAATTCAAGCTCATCGTGGGAGCAAGCCAGAGAGTCAACAGGCTGAAGGCATAGAGCGGATGACGGACATAACGGTACAAGCCACCGGTCATCAACGGCCCTCTTTTTTCTGCCTCAAAGACCTGGCGGAGTCCTGCAAAGGAAAGCAGGTCGGTTTGAAGGACAGCAACAAACAATAGCATCAGGGATATGCCCTGCCCTAGTCGCATGAGACCATCGAACGGAGCAGGAACCTGGTAAAGGATCCTGTCGGGCAGGATCATCATCAGATACAAGATGGGCAAAAAGCTGAACACAGCGAAGAGGTTGTATAGCAAACGATAGCCCCTCCTAAATCCGCCTCCAAATGTGCGATAAAAAAATTCCTTGACTCCGTTCGAGGCAAGCAGGGAGTGTAAAACTCCCCAGAGGAGAACTGCAAGAATCAACCAGGTCATATTTTCCTTTTCCATCCAGCCATGCCCATTGCTCGCGCCTAGTACCCGGCGCTTAAATAAAACACGCGTTGATCCATCCACAAAAGCAGACGCATCCACGCGTGGGAATTTTACTGGGCGCCAAAAGCGGGAAGCTCCATGGTTTGACTGCCGGTGCGAATGACGTAGTAGGGCATCCAGGCCACGCCAAACAGGTTGACGAAGATATCGGTTTTCTTCGGGACGACCGTCACCTCGCTGGCACTGCCCACCACCTTGCCCCACTTGTCATGGATCTCGGCAATGATCTCCTGACGGCGCTGCTCCAGTTCAGCGATCTGTGCTTTGAAATCCTCGATCGCATCCTGCGACTCTTCCACATCCGCCTTGGCCTGTTCGGTCATGCGGCGCTTGCTCAACGAGGACGAGAGTCGGCGGGCGGATCTCCGCCCTCCAAACAGGCCGGTCAGGTTTTCGAAATGTGTACCGACCTCCTCCACCTTGCGGTGGGAGAGCTCAGCTTCATCTTCACGAAG
>JBLNAU010000574.1:0-4106 GCA_050259515.1 Syntrophothermus sp. | reverse complement strand
ATAGATGGATGATCTGCGCCTCCTTTTCGATTTATGCACCAAAGCCATTAGGAATTAAAAATCTCTTTGCAAAGACCCGCTGTCGATTCTCCTTTTTAGCAGGTTGTAAAAAGAGCCTTGATAAGAAAGATTATATCGAATATATGCAAGCGACTTTGATCTATAACCCAAATGCGGGAAGTACGTCGCAGCTTACTCCGGATAAACTGCTGGAAGCATTGAGCGAGGCGGGATATGATCCGATTTATACCCCTACTCTGCAGGAGGCTGATCTGGATGCTGCCCTTGCAGAAGCAAAGAATCTTGTGGTTGTCTGCGGAGGAGATGGTTCCATCCGGGCGGCTGCCATTCGCTTATTAGGCAGGGATGTTCATATCGCTCCCGTGCCCATGGGTACGGCAAATAATCTGTGTCGCATGCTGGTTGGAACCAAAAAGCCATTGGAGATTATTTCCGGTCTGGCGGATCCGGTGGAGCGCGATATCGATATCTGGCAGGTCACAACTCCCTACGGCCCTGATTATTTCCTAGAGGCTCTCGGAATCGGGGGCGGGGCAGATGCAATGGAAAAATATAACCCTGAAGAGGGAAAGAGCATCCGCCGTGGGATCCAGACAGCGTTACAAACGCTGAACGGCTACCAGCCCAAATTCTTTCACATCAATGTGGATGGGCAGGACTTTTCAGGCAGCTATTTTCTGTGTGAAGTCATGAATACGCCGACCGTGGGCCATCACTTTGTGCTTGCTCCGGAAGCTAGGCCGGACGATGGACTTTTTGATCTGGTTTTGGTCCATGCCAGTCAGCGTGCAAGTATTTTAAGATTTATGACAGCAGTTTTCACTAGAAGTGTAGGAAACCTGCCCGAGGTCAGCATATGCAGGGGACACAAGCTGGAGATCGCCTGGCGAGGGTTCCCCATTCATTTGGATGGAACGGTGACTGCCGGTCTGGATGGCATAGACGTCCTAAGCAGCTTCAGCTACAAGGATGAACCTGAGCTGCTGGATGTCGAAAAGCCTTATATTCATGTTGAACTCTCGCCTTACACAGTTCACTTTCTTGTCCCAAAGGAGACAGCCGTAGAGAAGGTGGATAACGCTCCGGGCTAACCTACTTCTCCGCTAAAAAACAAATCGGGATAATCTTCGTTCGCCCGTCAGGGTGTGTACGCTTGCAAGAAACTTTTGATTCCCTCGAACTGTTCTTTGCCTTCGATCTACAAAGTGAACAGGCTCCTTAACAGATCCCATGTTACCAGCGAGCGTGATGCTCCTCGGCGAAACCGATCAGATCACGGATTTCCAATGGATTGCCGTCATCGAGGATCACGCGGCCGTTATAGCGCCCGAACATCTGGTGGACCTCGCTGAAGATGATCCCCAGGTTCGTGCGTGCGACGCGGTCCTTGAACGGGGTAAAGGTCAGGTCGAGCCGGTCTTCATTATCCTTGAAGCACCAGGGCTTCATATAATCTGCAGGCGAATAGTCGAAGCTCACAGAACCCAGCTTATGGACTCGTCCATTCAGAATGACCGCGTTCTCGGTGGCTTTGCTCAAATCTCCAAAGCCGCGTCCCAGGTTCAGTCCGAGGGTCTGTCCATCCGATAAAAAGCCGGATGCGCTGGCCCAATTCCAATAGCTGTGATATTCCCATACGCCGCGCCCCCAATCGAGCGAACCGACGCAGGTATCCATTCGCAATTCTTCTCGAACTTCACCATATTGGATGAATCCCCGGGCAGGCATGCAGTTGATCTTGGTGTTGTCGTAAAAGCGTTTTGCCCCGATGGGAATAACGATATTGACGGACTCATGTCGGGGTAGCGTATACAGCGTAATGTCGGCCTGGATTCCTCGTCCATGATGGAACCCATCCCAGCTGACTTTGATACGGCGTTCGTCTGCCTGTGCTTGAAAGTGCAATGATACTTTCTTGTTGGTAAATGAAGCTTCGCCCGACTCTGGATTCCGCTCCAGGTGGATCCCCTTTCCCAGGGGAAGCACCAGCCCTTCTTCATGAAGCTCGCCCGTAGCAAAGTCGAGCGTGTACACAAAGATATTGCCTGTATAACCCAGGTCGGCGATGGTTGCGGAGAAAAAACGATTTGGGGTAAAGAGAGCATAATAATCCCAGCGCTTGATGCGCAGGCGCTGCAGGGGGCGAATTTTGTAAAAGCTGGCCTTTTCGAGATTGCAATCCAGTAGAGGCTTGCGCGACCATCCAATTTGAGCCAGTTTTCCCTGGGCATCCAGCAATGGACCGGGTTGCATCAGTTCATTTTGCATGAAGAACCGCCTTTTGAATTTGATATCCTGGGAGGATTATAAGCCAGGCATTGTTTATGGATTGGATGTATATTTTTCCAGCCAATTTGAGAGCTCATTTTGAACCCGATCGGGCTGTTTGATGATCACAAAGTGATCGGACTCCAGCTCGATGTAGGTTCCCAGCGCACCAACTTCATTCGCAAACTGGCGTGCTGCTGCCACAGGGACTCTTTCATCTTGGCTGCCCTGTATGATTAAAACCGGGAGCCCCAGCTCCCTGACACTTGATCCGTTCATGAAGCCATCGATAAAAATCAAGCCGCTCAATCCTTTTTCCTCTGCCAGCTGAGGGGCCAGGCGCCCCAGGCCGAAACCGCCGTTGGAGAACCCGCCCAGGTAGATCTTTTCGATTCCCTGTTCCCTTACATATTGAAGCGTACTTTTTAGAACTTGTTGACCTTCAGGCCGCCACCATTCGCCCGTCCAGCCTGTGGACGGGCATATCGTCAAACCACCCAGCTTTTTCACAGCCTGCCCGATCACCCAGCATTGACTGGAGATATTGCCCATAAATCCATGCAGGAAGACAAACCCAAACCTGGACCGGTTGCCAGAGGGCTTGATCAGAACTGCATCGAATTGATCTGGTTGCTGCAGGTTGAGATAGGTACTCACGACGGGAGACGAGAAACTGCCTCGCTTCTTGATCTCCGAATATACATTTGCAAATGCTGACACAAGACCTTCGTGTTCACTTTTTGAATCGCCACCGATGCGATGCAAGATCTGTTCGCCAAAGATGAGACCGTCCTGCTCGTCGATCAGCGTATTGATCCAGCGCATCCCTTTGCCGCCCGGCAGGACGATCATTTGTATTTCTGTGGATGTGTTTCGTCCTGTTAAAACCCACCTCGTTCCTGCAAACAGGATCAGGCCGATCATACCGGCGAGTGTGATTTGAAGATAAGCTTTTGGAAGCACGGGAGCGAGGATCAGGCCCACAATCACAAGGGCACCGGCGACCAGATATAAGATCCCGGAAATGGATACCGGCAGCTTTATCGCCAGCCAGAGGAGTGCTATGAAGGGGATGGCCAGGATGACTCCCAGCACACAGAGAAGGTATCTGCAAAGCGCCATGAATGAGATTATACGTCTGCGTTTGATGATTAAGGATTCATCGAAAACTACTTTTATAAAGTTTGCTCGGATGTCGCTCAGCGGTACCCGCCGCCGTCCTCGGCGGCTGGAGCAATGTTCAACTCCATGAAACAATAAGGGTCACATAAAAAAGTGACCCTTATTGTTATGCTTTCCCTTGTGTACGGTAATTTCAATGAACGGCGGAATGCATCAATCAACCGTCAGAGTCTTGGACAAATTCCTTGGAAAATCGGGATCGAACCCACGCATGACGCTCATGTGATAGGACAGGAGCTGGAGCGGTAAAACCGCCAGCAGGGCGCTGATCTGCGGGTCGGATTTGGGGATGACGACCAGGTCATCGCAGTTGGCACGCAGGCGGGCATCCTCTTCGGCGATGACGATGGTCCGCGCACCGCGCACCTTGACTTCATTGATGCCGCTGATGATGAGCGGGACGTCGTTTGGTCCGGCCACGAAGATGATCGGGAAACCCTTGCTTACCGCGGAAAGCGGCCCATGTTTGAACTCGGTGGAGAGCATCCCTTCGCAGTGGGCGTACGTGATCTCCTTGAGCTTGAGCGCGCCTTCGAGAGCAATCGGGTATGTGGCTCCATAGCCCAGACAATACATGTCATTCCAATCGTTGATCTCCCTTGCAATCGCTTCGATCTGCGGAGCCACCAACTGGA
>JBLNAU010000573.1:0-7272 GCA_050259515.1 Syntrophothermus sp. | reverse complement strand
GCAAAGTGAGCATTATGCAGCAGCTCACTGGCGCACAGCAGGAACAATCCGCTCAGGGCTGCGACCGCTATACTGCCCCCACTTCGACGCGCGATCAGGTAGGTGAGCACGATGGTCAGTCCCGCCAGCATGGCAGATACGACCCGGGCCGTGATGAGAACTTCCCCATCCCCGTATCCCAGTGCCAGCACCAGTCTGCCGATCCCGTACATCACATACTGGGGCAGGTCGGGATAATCGAAATTGGTCTCGCTGAACTTCCACTCCCCGTGCAGCGCCTTGATCGAACGAACGACGATTTCATCCGGATGCCAGACGTTGGGCGCTCCCCATGAGATGCCCGGGAGGGTCACTGCCATGAATACAAGCAGCAACAACAACGGGACCAGGAACTCATGCCTGGTCAGGAATGAGAAGATGGATTGGATGTGCGCTGGCCGGGAAGAGGAGATGGCTTTCTTTTGAATGTGGTCTGTCATGATCCCTGTATCGTTTCAGAGCCTCAGTTTACCATTCTCAGGCGATTACTGCCCCTTCCATTTTCAACAGCCACTCCTTGGTCCTTAATCCCTCGCCGCCGCCGTAGCCGTGGAGTTTGCCGTCCCGTCCGATGACGCGGTGGCAGGGAATGACGATCGGCATCGGATTGGTGGCGTTGGCGCGCCCGACTGCCCGGGAGGCATTCGGCCTGCCGATCTCGATCGCGATATCGTGATAGGTGCAGGTCTCGCCATAAGGAATCCGAAAGACCGCCTGCAGGGCTTCGCGCTGGAACGGGCGGAAGAGCGACCAGTCGATGGGGATGGTGAATGCGCTCCGTTGGCCGTTCAGGTACTCCCGCAGCTCTCTGGCATAGGGCGCGATCCTTCTCGGGTTCGGCTGGACCGGTCGTTTGAATTTCCGCAGATAGAAGTCGAACTGCTCCCGGGAGTCTGCCCATTCGACGGCGACAAGACCGAAGTCCGAGGCAGCAATGAGCAGATCGCCCAGGCGGGTTCCACGAAGCTCACCGGTATGGATTGGAAGAACCAATTTTTTCACTGTCGTGCTGTTCATTTGCAACCCTGTAAGTTGTTGGACAATCGTAGGGTAATCGTAGGTTTGACGTCAAGCAGGTTTGAGATCATTATGATAAATTAGACGGAGTAAGGTGATTTCTCTTCTCCTCCTTTCGCAAGAGAGCCGCGGTCGGCGTCCGCGGTTCTCGCACTTTAAAGGGACGTCATCAGCGCCGCAACTCACTTCTGGCTGGCACTTTGGTACCTGTTGACCAGCAAAACTCGAAGGAACCCTTCAGTTCATTTTAAAGCGGCACAGGCATTATAATAATCGCGTAATCACTTCCTGTGAGGATACCATGACAGTACAAATTACCATTGTAGGTCTGGGACAGATCGGTTCTTCGATCGGCCTGGCTTTGAAAGCACGTAACCTGGGACTGCGCATCGTGGGGCATGACAAGGATCCCGAAGCGGCAAAGGCCTCGCAGAAGCTTGGCGCTGTGGATGATTTGAAATACAACCTGCCAGCCTCGGTGCGCGATTCCCGGATCGTGATCCTGGCGCTGCCATTTGCAGGAATTCGGGAGACGCTCGAGGTGATCGTTCCCGACCTGCAGGATGGCTCGCTGATCCTCGACACGGCTCCGTCCAAGACCACCATTGCGGCCTGGGCGAAGGAACTCCTGCCCGCAGGACGCTATTATGTGGGCCTGACCCCGGCCATCAACCCGGCTTATCTGCACGGTACAGAGTTCGGTGTGCAGGCTGCCCGGGCGGACCTGTTCGAACGGGGATTAATGGGGGTCAATGCCCCGCTGGGAACCCCGGAGAGCGTATTCAACCTCACCATGGAGATTGTTGCCCTGCTCGGTGCAACACCTCTGTTGATGGATACGGCTGAAGCGGATGGACTGTTCGCCTCCATTCATATGCTCCCGCAGCTGGTCTCCTCGGCGCTGCTGGAAGCCACCGTGGATAAACCGGGATGGCAGGAGGCCCGCAAACTGGCCGGGCGGCCTTACGCTTCCGTGACGGCCGGGTCGGCCTATCATGATGATATGCTTTCCCTGAGCGATGCCGTGCTGGAGAACCGCGAGAATGTCGTGCGGCTGTTGAACGTCTACCTGACCGCATTGGTCCAGCTGCGCAACGAGATCGAGGACAATGACCGGGAAGCCCTGACTCGCCGTCTGGAGGCTGCTGCGGGCAGTCGCATTCGCTGGCAGAATGAGCGCTCGGTGGCCGATTGGCTGAATCACGAAGCCCCAAAGATCGATGTACCCTCCTTTAGTGACCGCGTAAATCAAACGTTCTTTGGCACCGCACTTACCGATAAAGTGAAATCGCGCAAATCGTAGGGACGTTGCTTCCCCCCGTCTCTGACGAAAAATATGCCTGCAGCCTGTTATTGTTATATTGTCGAATGTGCGGATGGAACGTATTACACCGGTTGGGCGGTGGACCCTGAGCGCCGGCTGGCCGTCCATAATAAGGGACGCGGGGCCCGTTATACCCGGACGCGTCTCCCCGTGAAGCTGGTCTACGTGGAGGAGCAGCCCGATCGGACAACCGCCATGAAGAGGGAGATCGCGATCAAAAGGATGGATCGGGCGCGCAAGTTGAGATTGATCGAGGGGAAGGTAAAAAAATAGACAAGTAAAAAGCCTGAGATGTTTCGCATCGGCAGGCTTTTATGTATCAACACTGCTTGCCGGTTGATTGGTCCGCTTGTTTACTCTTATTGGGTAAACAATGGCAGATGTCCCAGGGAAGTAATATGCATCCACTGGGCGCGGTCGCCTTCGGTAAAGATCGCGGCTTCCCCGACCACGGTGGAGCCCGCCTTTTCAAGGATCATCCTCATCCCCTGCAGGGTTGAGCCGGTACTGATGACATCATCCACGATGATGACCTTTTTCCCCCTCATCAATTCAATATCCTTTTCATCGAGGATCAATGTCTGCGGCTCGCCTGTGGTGATCGATAGGGTCTCGGCCGTAAGGGCAGCACCCATGTAGGGCTTGTAGGTCTTGCGCAGCACCACATAGGGCTTTTTAGTCTCAACCGATAAAGCATAGGCCAGCGGGATCGATTTGGCTTCGGCCGTGACCAGGACATCATATTCATGGCCATTCAACCGTTTGCTTAACTCCCTCGCACAGGCCTGCACGAGCTCGGTATCACCCAGGATGTTGAGAATGGCAATCTTAAGACCAGGCTTGATCTCGAACAAGCGCAGGTTGCGCTTCAAACCTGCAATTTCAACAGCATACGTTTCGTGATGAGACATATTTCCTCTTTATGGATCCTGCGGCCGGTCCGTTTCTTAAGCTAATTTCCGGAGCGTAGTTTATCACAATTCAATATATAATCCTTTAGAGCGAGACAGGATATGTTACCCGACCTTCAACTCAATGATCACCTGCGCCTGCGAAAGCAACACCCCTGCGGTTCCTTCGAATGGACCGTGGTCCGCCTGGGCGCGGATATTGGAATCGAATGCAGGGGCTGTGGAAGAAGAATTATGCTTACCCGGCGTGAGCTTTCGAAGCGACTTAAAACCAACCTCACCGAACACGGCAAAGATGAACAATCAGACACCTAAAAAACCGCACATTGTCTTTTATTTTTCCGATACCGGGGGCGGTCATCGATCTGCAGCCGAAGCCATCATTGAAGCGATCGATCTCGAATACAAGGACCAGGTCACCACGGAAATGGTGGATTTCTTTAAAGATTATGCTCCGCTGCCCTTCAACCATGCCTCGGCCATGTATCCATATATGGTCAAGGCGCCACGGGTGTGGGGCGCGAGCTTCCACGTCACGGATGGGCGGGCACGCTCACGCGTCATTACAAGCACCATGTGGCCGATCGCGCGACAGGCTGCCATGTCCATGGTGAAAGGCCATCCCGCCGACCTGATCGTAACAGTCCATCCCTTTGCCAACACGTTTGCATTGAGGGCCCTGGGAGCTCACCGCCCGCCTTTTATCAATGTTGTGACCGACATGGTCACGACTCATGCGCTTTGGTTCGATAATCGTGCGGATTTGATTCTGGTGCCCACGGAGACTGCCAGGCAGCGGGCAATCAAATACCGCATCTCTCCAGAAAAGCTTCGGGTGGTGGGCCTGCCGGTGGCCGATCGTTACTGCCAGCCGCTGGGCAAAAAAAGCATTTTCCGCAAGAAAATTGGCTGGCCGACGGATAAGCCGGTTGTTCTGCTGGTGGGTGGCGGCGAGGGGATGGGTCCGCTGGCGAAGACGGCTGCGGAGATCAACGCCTCCGGTCTGGATATTACGCTGATCATCGTGTGCGGACGGAACCAGCGCCTGAAGGATGAGCTGCTCCAGCAAAGATGGGACAACCCAACCTTCATTTACGGCTTTGTCCGTGAAATGCCGGATTTTATGCGGGCGGCCGACTATATTGTCACCAAAGCCGGTCCGGGCACCATCGCCGAAGCTCTCAATGCCCAGCTGCCGATCATCCTCTATTCGAAGCTGCCCGGGCAGGAGGATGGCAACGTGTCCTTTGTTCAGGAGGAGGGAGCCGGTGTGTGGGCACCCCGGCCGATCGACGTGGTTCGCACACTGACCCGCTGGATCTCGCGCCCGGAAGAGCGCGAAAAGGTGATCGAGAATTGCCGGCGGGCCGGAAGACCAGAAGCCGCCCGGACGATCGCACATATCATTGGGGAAAAGTTGGGCCTTTATCCCGACCGAAGTTTTTAAACCGAAAAGACGCGGGACTGCGGGCGTCTCTGCGCTAATTTTCCTGGGTGAAGCCCTGGAATACACCTCCTAAACCGGGTGAGGCAGTTCGATCCCCTCGTCGCTGAAGGCCGACTTTATTCTTACGAGCACGGCATCCTTGGCATTCCCGGTATCGTTCTTCCTTGTATCGATCCAGAAGTTGAAGCCTAATTCCATGGCGGAATTGGTCAGGTTGTCAAAAGTAATGGAGGGCGTCGGTTCCTCCACGAACCCGGGGACGCTTCGAGCTGCCTGGGCGAGAATCCGCCGCACGGTATCAGGGTCACTGCTGTAAGGCAGGTTCAGGCGCAGTTCGACGCGCCGTTTATTTGCACGCGAATAATTGATAATGGGGTTGACAAGCAATTCCGCATTGGGCAGGATGACCATTCGGCCGTCGTTGGCGCGCATCTCGGTGGAGCGCAGGTCAATGGTCGTGATGGTTCCCTCGAAGCCCTTCACGCCGATCGTTTCACCGACGTGGAAGGGCTGCTGCAGCAGCAGGAGGACCCCGGCTGCGAAGTTCTTCATAATATCCTGGAGGGCAAAGCCGATCGTGAAGCCTACAATTCCAAGTCCCGTCAGGAAGGCGGTCACGTTGAAGAAGCGCTGCAGCGCCGTGATCGTTCCGGCAACGACGATCGTCCAAAGGGTCAGCTGAGCCAGAAGGTTTGTGACACCTGCCGGGGCGCTTCGTTTATCCAATACACGCCGTACGATGTTGCTTAGAAAACGGGCAAGATAAAGACTGATGAAAAAGATCAGCAGCGCGGTGATCAGGTTCGGGATTCCCCCAAGGAACTTATCAACCAGATTGTTCCAAAAGCCTTGCATGCTTCACCTCCATAAATACATTCCCATCGAACAAATTCACCGTATCTTAACCGAAAGTGAATCGTGAGTCCACAGGCCTCAAAGGGAAGGGAATCGCCTGATATAATCTTTTGGATGTTAAAACAGGAGCTTCCCACCGTGGATTTTCTCAGCCGCAGTCCGGAGCAGACCCGCCTGATCGGAAGAACCCTGGGCAGGTCCCTGCAGACCGGCGATGTGATCTGCCTGCAGGGCGACCTGGGCGCCGGGAAAACCACCTTTGTACAAGGCATTGCCCAGGGATGGGGCTCGCAGGATGCAGTCTCCAGCCCGACCTTCATTATTGTCAATGTATATCGGGACTCGGGAGAAGGACAGTTGTTCCATCTGGATGCCTACCGGCTCGACTCCGTGCTGGAGGCGGAAGAGCTGGATCTGAACACGATGCTGGCCCAGGGCCCCCTGATCGTTGAGTGGCCCGAGCGCATGGAGGGGCTGATCCCGCCTGAGCATCTATGGGTGATGCTGGATCATGTTGACCAGGAAGAACGTCGAATGAAATTCTTTTCGCACGGCAATCGCTATGATGACCTGCTGGAAGTCGTCCGGAATGCCACTGCTGGAGTGGACTGATGCTGCTGGCAGTGGATACTTCGACTGCCCAGGTTGGGGTTGCGGTCTACGACGGCGCACAGGTGCTGGGGGAGTACATCTGGCGCAGCAGGCAGCACCATACCGTTGAGCTCGCTCCCGCCATCGCCGAGCTGCTGGCACGCTGCGGCCTGTCCATGCAGGATATGCGCGCCCTGGCGGTGGCCCTGGGGCCGGGATCGTTTACCAGCCTGCGCGTCGGGTTATCTCTGGTGAAGGGACTCGCCCTGGCCTGTGACCTTCCCCTGATCGGAATTCCCACGCTGGATATCTATGCCGCAGCTCAGCCGGCTTCGGACCTGCCTCTGCTGACCGCCATCCAGGCCGGGCGCAACAGGCTGGCTGTCGGATGGTATCAAAGCACGGAACATGGCTGGCAGGCCCAGGGTCCCGCCCGGGTCGTGTCAATGGAGGCTTTCATTGGCGAGATCGAAAGTCACGCGCTGGTCTGCGGAGAGTTGACGGCTGAAGAACGGCAACGCCTCGCAAATGAGGCGGTCAATGTCAGGCTGGTTTCCGCAGCCCAATCTGTGCGGCGTCCCTCCCTGCTGGCCGAGCTGGCCTGGGCACGCTGGCAGAGAGGGGATGTGGACGAGGAGGCCTCCCTGGCCCCCATCTACCTGCATACGACCGAATCCAATGGCCCATGAATGTCCATATTCGCAAGATGACCCTGGAGGATATCCCGGTCGTCGTCCAGCTCGACCGGATCTCGTTCAGCCTGCCGTGGCCCGAACGATCCTTCCGTTTTGAGCTGGCGGACAACCCGGCCTCCCGCTGCTGGGTGGCGGAGGTGGAGGGTCGTGTTGTTGGAATGCTGGTCGCCTGGATGCTGGTGGATGAAGTCCATATCGCGACCATCGCCACGCACCCTGACTATCGCCAGCAGGGGATCGGATCGAAGCTGCTGTCCAATGTGCTGCTGCACGGGATCAGCGAAGGTGCGCAAAGCTCCTTCCTGGAGGTGCGCGAGAGCAATGTTGCAGCCCAGGAGATGTACCGCAAGTTTGGTTATGAAAAGGCAGGCCGCAGGAAGCGTTATTACCGCG
>JBLNAU010000572.1:0-2897 GCA_050259515.1 Syntrophothermus sp. | reverse complement strand
GAAAAGGCCGGTTTGTTTGACAATCCCGTGCTGCATACCGAAAGGGGTGAGAACAAGCCTCAGCACCGCAAGGTCATGCGTGAAGCGGCGCGGGAGGCCATTGTCCTGCTGAAGAACGATGGAACGCTTCCGCTCAAGAAAATCAAATCCATCGCCGTGATCGGCCCGTATGCGAACGCGGCGCAGATCCTCGGAGGGGGCAGCTCCTCCGTCTCCCCGCATTATGTGGTGACACCTTTTGAGGGAATCAAGAATCGAGCCGGCAGGATCAAAGTGGAAACCGCGCCCGGCTGTCATATTTACAAGAGCATGCCAGCTCCCGCTCCCGAGACCCTTTCGACTGCGGAAGGCCGTAACGGCCTGAGCCTGAAGATCTTTAATGGGACGGAATTTGAAGGCGAACCGGTTTACTCGGAAGTAACGCCACGCGTCCAGCACGGGTGGTTTGACCGCTCCGTCCCCAGCGCGGACCAGGAATGTTTCTCCGTTATCATGGAGGGATTCTTCACTCCGAAGGAATCGGGTGTCCATGCGCTGCAGTTGGGCGGTGTCGGCTGGAGCAGGCTTTATCTGGATAACAATCTGCTGATCGATCATTCCCATGACTCGGATATGGGCAAACAGCTTACGGAGGAGGTCAAGCTCCAGGGTGGAAAATCCTATCCCATCAAAGTGGAATATACCTGGAAGGGCAACCCGCGCTTCCGCTCCGTGATGATCGGGCACCAGCCCCCGCAGCCGAAGGACCTCCTGGCTGAAGCGGTGAAGCTGGCCAGAAATTCAGATGTGGTGGTATTGGTTGCCGGCCTGAACGGTGAGTGGGAAACCGAAGGGGCCGATCGCGTCGACATGAAACTGCCTGGCCGCCAGAACGAGCTGATCGAGCGCGTGGTCAAAGCCAATAGGAACACCATCGTGGTCCTGAACGTTGGCTCGGCAGTTGAGATGCCGTGGATCGACAGGGTGCCCGCCGTGGTGCAGATATGGTATGACGGCCAGGAACAGGGCAATGCGCTCGCCGATATCCTGTTCGGTGATGAAACTCCCTCGGGCAAACTACCGACCACCTTCCCGGTCTCCCTGGAGGATAACCCGGCTTATATCAACTATCCGGGTGAAAATGGCAGGGTCCATTATGGAGAAGGGATTTTCGTGGGCTATCGCTACTACGACAAAAAAAAGATTTCCCCGCTCTTCCCGTTTGGTCATGGGCTTTCCTACACCACGTTCCAATACAGCAGCCTGCGTCTGAGCGCAAAATCCATCACGCCCGCTCAAACGCTCAAGGTAAAAGTGGATGTTAGCAACACCGGAAAGGTGACAGGCAAGGAAGTCGTCCAGCTCTATGTGCGCGATGTGCAGTCCACGTTCGCGCGGCCTGAGAAGGAGCTCAAGGGCTTCCAGAAGGTTGAGCTCAAGCCTGGCCAGAAAAAGACACTGACGTTCACCCTCGACCGCGAGGCTTTCTGGTATTTCGACACGACGAAGAATGCCTGGGCTACCGAGGCCGGTGAGTTTGAGATTCTTGTCGGCTCCTCCAGCCGGGATATCCGCCTGAGCGCCAACATCACACTCGCTCCCGAAGCACGTGCCTCCCGCTTCCATACCGGGCTCACTGTCCGGACCCTGCTGGATCATCCCAAGGCTCGCGCGGTCGTTACCAAGTACGCCGGCGGCTTCCTGCTTATGGAGGATATGAGGATGGCGATGGACCTGCCTCTTGAGCAGGTCTCAGCCAATCATCCTAATTTCATCTCACCGGAATTACTGGCAACGATCGAAAACGATCTCGCAAAAATCAAGTAAGGGGTTGGGGCACGATCCCTCGTGCCCCAACAGATTGGACTAAAAATGAAATTCGGCTATTTCGACGATGCGCAGCGTGAGTATGTCATCACCCGGCCCGACACACCCCTGCCCTGGATCAATTATCTGGGCTGCGAAGAATACTTTGGCTTGATCTCGAACACGGCCGGCGGCTATTCCTTTTACAAGGATGCCCGTCTGCGCCGCCTCACCCGCTACCGCTACAACAACGCCCCGCTCGACATGGGTGGGCGCTATCTTTACCTGCGCGACAACCAGACCGGCAGATACTGGTCGCCCTCCTGGCTGCCCACCCGGACCAAGCTCGATGAATACGAATGCCGCCATGGACAGGGGTACACCATCATCAGCTCAAAATTAAACGGGATCCGATCCTCGACCCGCTATTTTGTCCCCCTGGGAGAGTCGCTCGAAATCTGGCAGGTTACCTTGACCAATGAGAGCGGATCCGACGCCGATCTGAGCCTGTTTTCCGCGATCGAGTTCTGCCTGTGGGATGCCAACGACGACGCCACCAACTTCCAGCGTAACTACTCCATCGGCCAGGTGGAAATCGTGGACGAAGTGATCTACCACAAGACGGAATATCGCGAGCGCCGCGATCATTTTGCCTATTTTGCCTGCTCTGAGAAACTGGCCGGTTTCGATACACAACGTGAGGCCTTCCTCGGTCCTTATCGAGGCTGGAATGAGCCCGCTGTTGTCGAAAGTGGAGCCTCCTGCAACTCTGTTGCTTATGGATGGCAGCCGATGGGTTCACAGCATGTTAAGGTTCATCTGCAAGCAGGAGAGTCAAAGCACATCATTTTTGTCCTCGGCTATCAGGAAAATCCGAAGGACGAAAAATTCGATCCGCCCGGCTCCCAGGTCCTTAACAAGAGGTCGGCGAAAATAGCATTGGAAAAGTATTTGCAGCCTGCCAACGTGGAAAAAGCTTTTTATGAGCTGCGCGAATACTGGACGATGCTGCTCGGTAAGCTACAGGTCTCCACACCCGATGAGCACACGGACCGCATGGTCAATATCTGGAACGCGTACCAGTGCATGATCACGTTCAATATGAGCCGCTC
>JBLNAU010000571.1:0-3409 GCA_050259515.1 Syntrophothermus sp. | reverse complement strand
CTTGTGGTATTGCTCACCAGTCCCAGCCGGTACCCGCGCCGGAAAAGCTCCAGAACAACCTCACGACTTTCCGGGAAGATCACCCGCAGGCCAAGCGCCTCCCGATACAGCTGGTTGAGCTGCACGGCCATCGGTTTGATCTGGTCAGCAGGAAAATCGGGCAGCATCCACTGAGTCCAAAGATCGCTCTCGCTGAGCTCAATATGGGTCTGCTCAGCCCACTGTTTGTAGGCCTTGGCGCGTCTTGATAAACGGCGTGAGAAATCCCTCACCGGAGATTGAACGCGGATCAGCTCCATGATCTGTTGAATGACCTGATATTTCTCATCCCGTGTCCGCCTGGCGGTCCGGCGCAGCGTTCCCCCCATGTCAAATAGAATAGCATCAATCCGGTTGTTCATATCAATCCAGAATGGGCAATTTCAAGAGGTCGGAAAACTTGTCGATAAAGAAATCTGCTCTCGCATCTTCGTCGTAGTTAAAGGCAATTGTCTGCAGGCCGACGGCACGCGCGCCTGCCAATTCAGAGGCCCGGTGTCCCACAAAAACAGCCTGGTCAGGAGTCACTCCCAACTGCTGCAAGGCCGCCTGATATATTTGAGGGTCGGGCTTGCGGGTGCCAATATCCATCGAGGAAACGATCGAGTCCCATACATGACCGAATCCTCCCCGCTCGAACCATTTCAACTTCGTTGAAATCGAATTGGCCGTATCGGTCACGATCGACAACAGGAAACCCTGTTTCTTCAGGGCCCACAAGGTTTCAGGCACGCCCTCAAAAAAAAGGATATTGGCATCGTCATCGATCAGGGCCTGTTTGCCACGCGCGACCAGATTTTGTTCGGTGATCCCATACATGCGGACGATGGCTTCGCGATACTCATCGTGTGTGATCTGCCCGCGATAGGCCTGATATTCAATCTCTTTTTTCTGATCCCTGTGATTGGGGTTTACTTCAAGTCCCTGGTCAGCAAGGAAGGAAGCAAATTCACTGCCGCGCTGCGGTCTGAAATAGAGGATGTCTCCGGCATCAAAAATCAAGGCCTGGATTTTGCCGGGGGTTGAATGCATGGGCTTTACATCACATTCCGCATGCAGAATATCCAGCAATCTGGTCATATCCCTGATCACGGCATCGGGTGCCGCGCCCCTGTCATCTTCGCCGTGGTCAAAATCATGCTGGATCTGGATGGCCATGCCAAAACCGGCCCGGCAGGCTCCCTCGATATCCCGGGCGATCCGGTCCCCAACGTAGACACACTGGCTGGTTGGGACATTTGCCAGCCGCGCCGCCTGGTGAAAGATGGCAGGATCCGGTTTGCGACAGCCATACTCACTGGATAAAACGATTGGATGAAAATAGTCAAAAATTCCATACTCCCTGAGATTAGTGGGAACCTGCCCGCGGCTGTTGACATTACTGATCAATCCAATTTTCAGACCCATCTTTTGAATGCAATGCAAGACATCTGGCATTTCCGGCCGCATAGCCCGCCGGTAAAAGCCGGTCTCGATCAGGAACATTAATTCTTCGGAGATCCCAGACAGGATCACCATATCCATATCCAAGTTGAAAAAGATATATTCTGACAACACCCGCGCAGGAGGCAGCTCTTCCAGGCTTTGTAAACACCAGCGCTTGTATCGTTCGAGACCGCTGAAAATGAGGTCACAAAGCTGCTCGTTTGTCAGGCATGGATCGATACCGGCCTGGTCGAGTCTCTGCTGAATCAACCGGGTCGCTTCCAGCCGGATTTCAGGCGTGGACCTGAAGGTCTCGATCGTGCCGCCCATGTCAAAAAATACTGCCTGGATTTTCATACGCGTCTGGTCGCCTTTCGAGAATGTTTCATACTGCACCCTGTGGTTCGAGAACAGGTGCTTGTTTTCCATATATAAATTTGTCGTGGAAAGCTGGCTTTTTCCCTGGGCACGGATCGAACAATCCGTGCCCAAAGTGTCATTCCATACAGACCCAGGCTAGCTACTAGGGTGCGGTCAAATTTAACAGATAGAAGTCGCGTGCCTCCACCAGCTTGTCATAGGCGTATTGCTCAGGGATGAACCAGGTGAGCTTCTGGACTTCGTCCAACGTCTTTTGTCCTTCGGGGACTACATAGGTGGGATCCGGGAAGTAGGTACCGAACTTGGCCCACGGATCGCGTCCGTCCTCGCTGGTGATGAACTGGATGAACAGCTTGGCGGCATTGGGATGAGGAGCCTGGTTGATGATACCGGCATAGCTTTGGGCCTGGATGCCGGAAATCGGGTTGAGACCCCAGCACGGCTCAAAGGCCAGATTGCCATCCTGCACATCCGGGTAGTTCGAGTAGGAAGTGAGGGCCAGGAAGTTGTCGGTCATGCCCGGGGTAGCAAAGGCGCTATCGACTTCATCGCCACCCGGCTGGGGAATAGGCTGGTTCTGCGCAAAGCGTTTGAACCACAGCCAGCCAGCATCGGGAGTATCCTGGTCCAGTTCCGGCTCCTTGCTGTACAGGTCCACATAGGCCTGCTTCATTTCGTCAGCGTGGTAGGCAACCGTGATGAGCTTGCTCAGGGTGGAAGCATCATTCAGCGGATCTTCGATGACAAACTTACCCTTCCACTCCGGCTGGGTGAGTTCCCAGATGTTTTTGATCGGACACTCCTTATTTAATTCCTTGTTATAGGCAATGATGCTGGTGCCAAAGCGGGACATCAACAGCGGGTTGGTGTATTGTTGATCGACACTGGTCGTCGTGGGAACGAACTTCCAGACATATTCATGCGGGAGCACATTTCCAACGAGCTCTGCACCGCCGCTGCTGAACCACACATCGCCAACGAAGCTTCCGGATTCCTGTTCGCCGACGGTCTTTGACAGTACATCATCGCCGCCCAGGTCATATCCTTCAAGCTTGATATCGGGATATTTTTCTGCCCATTTCTCGGCGGCCTTGGAGATCTTGGAAGTGTTCGCATAAACGACTACTGAGCCTTCCTTCTTTGCGGCCTCTTCGATGGCAGCCCAATCCTGTGTACCTGTATCATACTGACCGAGCTGGTTGGCCTTCAGCCATTCTTCCTTGGCGGAAGCAACAGGTGCTTCGGTGGGTGCCGTGGTGGGCTCCTGTACAGGTGCTTCAGTGACTACTGGCTGTTGCGGCTCGACAACGGGAGCCTTCGTGGCTGGTGCAACGTTGCCGCCACAAGCCGTCAGAAAACTGATGATCAAACAGATTGTCAGAATCTTTCCAAACAGTTTCATTCCATTCTCCTTCTTGTTTTATAGAAACGACATTGAAATGCCAATTCACAATCATCGAAGAATTTACTTTTGCAGTCTGCCTCCTTTCGCCTCTTTCCTGGAAAAGGATCTGCAACAAAATGGATGCTAATTGTGGGAAGCCAGCAGGTTCCCGCTTTCCTT
>JBLNAU010000570.1:0-4590 GCA_050259515.1 Syntrophothermus sp. | reverse complement strand
ACATCGCGGACATGATCGAAGCAGGCTGGGACCTGGCGATCGGTCACGGCAACGGCCCGCAGGTTGGCTTCATCCTGCGCCGCTCCGAGATCGCTGCCAAGGCCGAAGGGATGCACGAGGTCCCGCTGGATGTGTGCGGCGCGGATTCGCAGGGCGCGATCGGGTACGAGTTCCAGCAGGCGCTGCAGAACGAATACCAGCGGCGCGGCATCAACAAGGGCGCGGTGACTCTGATTACGCAGACTCTTGTGGATCAAACCGATCCTGCCTTCCAGAAACCCAGCAAGCCGATCGGCTCCTTCATGGACGAAGCGGAAGCCAGGCGGCGGGAGAGGGACATGGGCTGGTCCGTGGTCGAGGACGCCGGCCGCGGCTGGCGGCGTGTGGTGCCTTCTCCACTTCCCAAGAAAATCCTTGAGCTGGATTCGGTGAAAACCCTTCTCCAGGCCGGCGTGACCGTCATCACCGTGGGCGGTGGCGGAATCCCCGTGATCGATAAGGGCAACTGCGAATACGAAGGTACTGCGGCGGTGATCGACAAGGACTTCGCCTCCTCACTGCTGGCCCAGGAAATCGGCGCCGAGCTGTTCCTGATCGCCACCGCGGTCGAAAAGGTTGCCATCAACTTTGGCAAGCCCAATCAACAGTGGCTCGACCGGATGACCCTGGCCGAGGCAAAACAGTATCTCGCAGAAGGGACCCACTTTGCCAAGGGCTCGATGGCTCCCAAGATCCAGGCCATTGTCTGGTTCCTCGAGAATGGCGGCGAGACGGCCTTGATCACCAACCCGGAAAATATCGGGCGCGCGTTGAAGGGTGAGACCGGCACCTGGATCGTGAAGGAATAAAACCTACAGGGGCGGTGCCAACGTGGATGTGCATCGCCCCTCTTTTACAGGTGGTTAGGAGAAGTGTATGTCAGAGAGTCAAGCCTCTACAGTCTCTGTCCCACGCGCCAATGGCAAGGGGACGATGGAGTCGTTTTTTGTGATCCCCGAGGGTCCCGGACCGTTTCCCGGGCTGGTGGTCATCCATGAAGCCTTCGGCTTGAATGACAATATCCGCGGCATTGCTGGACAATTTGCAAGTCAAGGCTATGCCGCCCTGGCTGTGGATCTATTTTCGAATCGCAACCGCATTATGTGCATGCTGCAGGCCTTTCATGGAATGTTGATTCGACCTCTCCACAATCCTATGCTGGCAGACCTGTCGTCCAGTATTCACTTCCTCCAGAAACAACCTGCTGTGGACGCGGATCGAATCGGCGCGGTCGGCTTCTGCATGGGCGGCGGGTATGCCCTCCAATTGGCAGTAACGGACAGGGGGATGAAAGCGGCATCCGTCTTTTACGGTGTTGCCCCCAAACCGCTTGAAGCCTTCGCTCAATCCTGCCCGATCGTTGGTAGCTACCCCGAAAAGGATTTCACCGCGGCCGGCGCACGCGAATTGGAGGCCGTGCTCGAAAAGAGCGACATCCCTCACGAGATCAAGTTCTACGAGAATACCCAGCATTCCTTTTTCAACCAGCAGCGCACCCCTTTCGAAGTGGAAGCTTCCAAAGATGCCTGGCAGCGCATGCTGTCCTTTTTCAATGAGCATCTCCGCTAGCATCGATCGCTTTCCTGTATGAAAAGATTGTTGCATCCCATCGCAGCCCTTCTCCTGGTCGCCGTGCTTGCCTATGGCATCCTGGCGCCACAGTTGGGTTTTTACTGGGACGATCTGCCCATGTCGTGGATTCGCTACGAGCTGGGTCCGCAGGCCATGACCCAGTATTTTTCCACGAACCGCCCGGTCTGGGGTTTGCTGTATCAGGTTACCACCCGCCTCATCCCCCAGGTTCCGGTGTACTGGCAGGTGTTTGCCATCCTGTGGCGCTGGCTCGGCGCGGTGCTGGTCTGGGCGATCGCCCGCCAGTTATGGCAGGATAAACCTCGCTTTGCAACAGGCACTGCATTTCTCTTTTTGTTGTATCCCGGTTTCAACCAGCAGTGGGGAAGTTATCTTTACAGTCATTTTTTCATTGTCATCTTTTTCTATCTATATTCCGTTTACCTCTCACTGCGGCGCAAAACCATCCGGGCCCTGATCTTTTCCGCTCTCAATTTGTGGATGATGGAATATTTCTTCCCGCTGGAATTTGCCCGTATTGGATTCATCTGGACCTCGCTGCGGGACGAGTATCCCAACCCGCGTGACCGGATCAGGCCCAGCCTCAAGCTGTGGACTCCCTATCTGGTCCTTTTCTTCCTGGCGGTCTTATCCCGTTTGTTCATCTTCAATAATCAGATCTATGGCATTGGGCTGGGATCCCAGTTGAAGAGCGCACCGCTTGCCACCCTTGTCTCCCTTGCACAGAACTTCCTCATCAGCCTGTGGACCGTGCTGGTCGCCGCCTGGATCCAGATCGTCAAGGCCATTGATCCCTCCGTGCATGGAGCACGGACGATCGCGTTGTACATCCTTGTTTCCCTGATCGTGTTCGCGATCGCACTTTACTTCATTTTGATCCAGGCAAAGGACGGGACCGGCCGGAGAAGCACCTATTATGCGATCGGGCTCGGCCTGTTCATGCTTCCGTTTGCAGGTGCGCCCTTCTGGCTGACCGGTTTGACCATTTCACTGGCTCACCCGGCCAGCCGCTTTACTTTGCCGTTCATGCTGGCGGTCAGCCTGATCGTTATGGGACTGATCGATTTCATCCCGGTGCGTGTTCGATATTTCATCCTGGCAGCCATCCTCGGTCTCTCTGCGGGACGCCAGTTCCTGTGGTCGACAGATTATCTGCGCAACTGGCAGGCGCAGAAGAATCTTTTCTGGCAGATGACCTGGCGGGCGCCGGGGTTGAAACCCAATACGATCGTCCTGATGAACGAGGAACTGGATTTTTACGCCGATAATTCTCTGAGTGCACCGCTCAATTGGATCTATGATCCAACTGCCAGTGCAGACAAAATCGGGTACGTGCTTTTCTATCCGACCAATCGCCTGGGCGAATCGCTACCTGCTTTGCAGCCCAATCTTCCCATCCAGTATGATTACATCGCCGGGCGATTCAATGGAAATACTTCCCAGGCGGTGGCGTTCTATTACGATCCACCCTCCTGTTTGCGGTTGCTCGAGCCTGGCCTGGATTCGAACAACCGCTTCATCCTGGATGACAGCCTGATGCGTGAAGCATCCGCTCTCTCCACCCGGGATCAAATTCTTGATTCCTCCGAGGCAGTGATGCCAAAGGTCTATGGCCCCGAGCCGGAACATGGCTGGTGCTATTCCTTCGAAAAAGCGGATCTGGCGCGGCAATTGGGAGATTGGGAAACGGTTACCCGTCTGGGCGATGAAACCTCCAAATTAAAAGATTATCCTAACAATCCGGTGGAACGCTTTGTCTTCATTGAAGGATATGCCCATACGGGCGATTGGGACCGTGCGTTGAAGCTCTCCAGGGAATCTTACAAGGTGTCCAAGGAGTACGTGGGTCCGCTGCTCTGCAAGCTATGGAATCGCATCGAAACGGAAACAACCGACAGTCCGGAAAAGAGCGCAGCCTTGAACCAGTTCCGGGAGCTGGTGGATTGCGGGGGCCAGTAGGGATGATGAAATATCTGCGTCCCGCCCTGGTCCTGCTGGTTACAGCCATACTTGCTTATGGTCTGTTGATTCCGAAACTGGGCTTCTATTGGGACGATCTTCCAATTTCCTGGATACGGTATGAATTGGGGCCGGCAGCCCTGGCGGAGTATTTTTCCGCCAAGCGCCCCGCCTGGAGCTATCTTTATCAAATTACGGCCAAACTGCTGCCCCAGATGCCCGTCTACTGGCAGACTTTTGCCCTTCTCTGGCGCTGGGCCGGCTCGCTGACCCTGTATGTCCTCCTGGAAAGATTGCTTCCGCAGCGCTCACGCATGGCTCTGGGGATCGCGCTCCTGTTCCTTATTTATCCCGGATTCGACCAGCACTTTGCCTCCTATCTCTACAGTCACTTTTATATTGTTATCTTTTTCTTCCTGTTTTCCATGCTCTGTACGGTGCAGGCCTATCGCTCGCCGGGGCGCTACTGGCTGTGGACCGGCGTTGGGATGTTCTTCTCCGCCCTGAACTTATGGATGATGGAATACTTTTTTGTGCTGGAGCTGATGCGCCTCGGAATCATCCTGATCGAGATCCGCTCTGAGACGCTGACTCTTCGCGAGCGGGTACAGCGGGTCTTGAAGTTGTGGCTGCCCTACCTTGTGGTATTTCTCGTGGCGATCCTCTCACGGCTGTTCATCTCGAACAACCAGGATTATGGTTTCATATTCTTCTCCCGGTTACGCTCTGCACCCGCCGCGGCATTGATGACATTGATCGGTTCGATGGCGCTGTCCATACGCATGGTGGTCGTGGATGCATGGCTTCAGATGCTGGAACTTTCGAATGCCGGCCTGACCCGTTCCATTCTGAATGCCTACGCCATTGTGGTGGGAGCTGCCATCCTGGTTGCCGGGTTGGGTATTCTGCTCCTGCCTGGCGGAGAGCAAACCACTCGCTCGGAATACAGGGATGGCTGGTGGGTTGCAGGGTTGGGTGTCTTTTCCATAGTTCTTTCCG
>JBLNAU010000569.1:0-5336 GCA_050259515.1 Syntrophothermus sp. | reverse complement strand
CCCTTCCAATGTAAAGAGGGGCTTGCCGCTGGCAAGATCCCAGATTATTGCAGTATTGTCAAAACTCCCCGAAAGCAAAGTTTTTCCATCCGGCGAGAAAGCTAGGTCACCGATCCAGCTCGTATGGCCTTCTAAAGTGCGAATGAGATCACCATTTTGAATATTCCAAATTTTTATCGTGCTATCATCGCTGCCTGTTGCTAATTGATTTCCATCGCTGGAAACCGCAATGCTCCTGATCCCCTTTTGATGACCCACAAAGGTGTGAACGGCGTACAGCCGGTCCATGCTGTCGACCAAGGCCGAGTCGGCTTCCGGGATATACATTTCATCAAGGCTTCGGATACTGAGGAGAGCTGCAACTTCAGGATTGGAGTCGACATCATTCCCGAGCAGGATTTTTGACACAAGTGCAAGACGAAGACTTTGCATCTGATTCAACTGTGTGTTTGACCTGTTCAGTAAGCCCATAGATACAAGGAACAAGGAAAATGCAGCACACATAGCGATTAGCGCTCCCACAGCTAATAAAAATAGCAAACGTTTTTGCTTGCGCTCTTTATTTTCCTGTGACCGCATTCTACGGCTGGCATTCAAATAGGCTTCCTCCAGATCCGTTAGCTCGATATTGCGGGCCTCATTTTCAGCTTTAATTAATTCCCGGCCGCGCAGCAACACGTCTTCTGAGCGGTCCCGTGCGCTCCATAAAACGGCCCCGCGTTGTAATAAATTTAGGTGTTGGTTCTCCCATTTTTCATTGTTTGCAAGGATCGGTTTCACCAAGCGATCATGCGTCAGCTCATAGAACACCCCTCCACCGCGCTGTTCGGTACGGATAAGATCCGATAGAGACTGGATCACATGATTCTCCAAACCATCTGTTTTTCCTGTAGGATCCATGAGAACCATATTGCGTATGCCGCCCGGGGAGATCAATTTCTTTGAAAACCATTCCCTGATCTTCCATTCCTTGATGTGATAAGATGCAGCGGCTGCCTTGACGCGGTCCGCATAGTAGTTGCCCAGGGATGTATCTACATCGCCTACATCCTGAATATCCTGGATCGTGATCGTGCGCCCATTCGGAGGCAGGTTCTGCCAAAGGTTGGAGCATACTACTTGTAATTGCACAGGTTCCACATACTGGCCCGGCTGCATATCGGGTGTTCCATCCGGTTTAAATACCTTTACGCTTCGAAGGTCGTCGACGAGTTTTTCCGCTACGCCCTCCTCGTAGGGCCGCATCTCTGTCACCGGCTTTTTGATCGCCTCGAGCGCTGAAGCCCTCTCGAGCCTCTGCATGTAATATCGCATACGGAGACGGCCCGGGAGAAGGTGCAGATAAGAATCCAGGGAGGCAGTAAAGTCCTCCCGCATGACCAGGACCACCCATAAATAGGGATCCGCCTCCATCGCCTCGGCTAGCTGAACGAAAAAATCTTCCCGCTTTTCCCAGGCCTCATGGTGGATACGGAATATCTCTTCAAACTGGTCGATGATCAGCACACGTTTCTTCGAGAAGGGTGTCTCCTGTCCCCGATCCGGTGGTTTATTCAGGAGAACATTGCATAGAAAATCCTTTAAAGAGATGGCAGCCAGGGTTACAGAATCGACTTCCTTGGGTGCCAGGCTGCGAACCAGATTGAAAACAAAGACGTTTTCCACTTCCATTCCGGCCGGCGCGTCCCCACCAACCCGACCGGTGATAATCGAGAAGCCCCTTTTCCTTAAATCCGGGATGAGACGGGTGTTCACCAGCGAGCTCTTTCCTGCACCTGATTGGGCATAGAACAGGACGAGCGGCTCTGAAACCACCAGGGCGAGCAGGTCGCGGGCTTCCCGATCGCGGCCGAAGAAGCGATCCCTTTCGCTTTCCAAAAATGTTCGCGGACCGACATAAGGGTTGCTTATCATTGTATTCATGAGAGACCTTGCCTGTAGTTTTCCCATGCTTTCCAGAGATCACAGACAAAATCCTCTGCCCTAGACCAGCGGACCCTGAACTTATTGTCTTCGAAATACCGTTCGAGGTATCGAAGAAGCTTGGTTTCATAGTCCTTTTTTTCGAGATTTGGCTTGAATTGGATCACCGTACTGCGGCTTTCCCGGGCGGTGGCAGTCTTTCGGATCCTGAGAATGAACCGGAACAAGGCCCGGAAATCCCAGTCATGCAGATTGTAGCCAAGCAGGATCAGGCGTGCGTCCGGGAGATTGAGGCGCAGAGGGGTGGGGTAGAGATCCTGGGAATTGATTTCCTCCACCGCATTCATGAGAAAATTAATATAGTCGTCTTCGCTGAGAACGAGCGTTTTCCTGTAGTTTTCCAGTCCGAACAGGTGATATACCGCTGGAGACTCGGATGTAGGATCGAAGTTTGGATCAGGAAGGTGCTCCGGTTTAATGTTTGCTTTGCCACCATTCCAAAAACAGATCTGTGTACGAGGATGCTTATTCTCCAGCTCGAGCGCCCGTTCAAGAAAATTTGAATAGCTGGTTGTTACATAGATTGGCAGGGGAAGCCGGGCCAACAGCCGTAATGGATCCTCAACCCCGTTGGTGAAATTTGGGTAATCCAGCTGCTGGACAATATCTGAAAAGATCAACCTTTGCAGCTGTGTTCTTAGCTGGCTGGCTTTAGCTTCATACCCCTGCCTTTTCTCGCTGATTTTTATAAGCTGCTCACTTAGGAATTTGAGATACTCGATTTTCGCCAGTTCCTGATCCCCCGACTCCACCTGGCGGTATTGAGCAACACGCGCTAAATTGTGATCATCGGACATGGGATAGCCGATTTTCTTAGCCCACTGCTTAGTCAGTTGCTGGTCGATGGTACGCAATTCATCGTAGAATTCCGGCATCTCTGCCATCCGCGCCTTTAATTCTTCGTCATCACGAAAAATTTCCTCCAGCCGGAATGAATTGCTGATGATAGGAATGACAGTTCCATCGTCAATAAACGGCATCAGGTCGCCCAAAGTGTCAACGCTTAATTCGGGATTGTCCATTTTACAATTCCTCTGTGGCTTGATTCCGATCTATCTAAGGTTCATCACCACCCGAAAACCAATGCCTGCCCCGGGCCAGCCGGCGTCACCTGGCATCTGACCGTTTCGTGAACTGCAACGCAAATATAAAATATCCTCTTGAAAGGAAGAGCCGCGTATGGTCCGCCGTATTTGTCTGTTGGCGAGCATGTTATTACGGCGATCGTCCAGCCAGGGATAGCGAAATTGCAGGTCAGGCTCAATAAATTTTTCCCCCCACAAAGAACAGGTCCATTGGCGGACATTGCCGACAAGATCAAAACAACCATAATCGTTTTGAGGGTTGTAAGCATCTACCGGAGCAAGCTCCTTACAGGCATGGTTGGACCGGGTCGCATCGAATATATCCCCCCAAGGATACTTAAAATTCTGATGCCCGCCCCGGCATGCTTTTTCCCACTGGGCTTCATTAGGCAGAGTATAGTGCCTTTCGGTTTGCTCGCTGAGCCATTGACAGTAGTCAGCCGCATCCACCCATGTCACACCATCCACCGGATACTTTTCATATCCAGAGCGGACCCTCCTTCCGACCCAGTTCTTGCTCGAGGGAACCTGTCCTTTTGTTTCGCTGATGTAGGCCTCGTATTCCGAGTTGGTAACCGGATACTTTCCTATTCGATAAGCGGGTAGAGTAACTGGGTGCTGGGGAGTCTCATAGTCGGGAACGTTTTCTCCCGGCTGGCTACCCATTAAAAAGGTACCGGCTGTAATATAGATCGTTTTTGGCTCATATTCGCTAACCTCGATATCGTCTTCCCGGAAAGGTTGGGAAGCACGGATATCGTTGATCAAACTTTCCATGTCGTGCTCGAAGTCTGGGTAATTCCTAAGAATGAGCCACTGCTTCCCTAAGAGAGGGTGCAAGGTTTCCGGTAAATCTTGTGCTGAGGGGGAGCTGGCTCCCAGGACCAGGACCGGAATAAGGAGGAGTTTTTCTTCCTTGCTCCGCCGGATGCCGGTTTCAATTTCCCAGCGGGTCACGTCCTTGTGGTTGAACAGGCGGGGCGTCCCATCGGCGGATTTCAAGGATGCCCATTCCGGACCGATGACAACAATCATCGCCTGGCAGTTGTTGAGTTCTTCCTCGAGTTTATTTCTCCAATCCATGCCGCTATGGATATCGTTCCTATCGAGGAAAACATTCGATTTCCCAAATGCCTTGGACAGGTTATCGTGTATTACGCCGACAATATTGGATTTCTGATCTTCCACCCTGCGGTACGAAATAAAGATTTTCATTTTCCGAGCACCAAGTCAGTCCTGATCCAAACAATAAAAAATCCGCCTGAGGCTGGCGTTCCAGTAAGTTTCCTGATCTGTTAACATTATAAACATTATCTGGACAAATACAATCCCCTTATACCAATTCAAAGCAAAATGTATAGAAATAGCAATATATCCCCGCTCGGACAGTTTTTCTTTTGTAGTTTTAGTAGGAAATATTCTATCTTTCGATCTGTTTCAATGTTAGAGGAGGAAGATTGGCCTGGATCAATGCCCGATCCGGCTCAAACCATTTGGGGAGCTGGAGGCTTTCCCCGAGGGATTCCACCGGTTCGTCGATGGCAAACCCCGGCGTTTCGGTTGCAATCTCGAACAGGACCCCGCCCGGCTCGCGAAAGTAAATGGAATGGAAATAGCAGCGGTCCCGTACCGGTGTGACGCCAAAGCCCTGGGTTCGCAGGGAGGCCTGGTATTCCAGCTGTATTTCATCGGTGGGGACGCGGAAGGCTATATGGTGGATCGAGCCTGCCCCGAATATGGCTGCATCGGGCAGGTCTTCGGGCTGGCCGGGCCGGTGAAGGATATCGACATAACGGGCGAGACTCTCGGGTCCGCCAATGAAGCGGTGACGGTTCTCTATGCGCCCGGTGAAGGTGTAGCCCATCTGGTCCATCAAAAGCTGCGCGGTCGGCTCGATCTCGTCCAGCCAGAGCGTCACGCTGTGGAACCCGCTCAAGGTATGGGCCTGGGGAATCGGCCCCGCCTCCCAATAACGCGTCTCTTGCGAGCGCCCGGATGCAACCAGCTCCACCCGCATCCCATCCGGATCCTCGAATGCCAGGACCTGTTCGTCGAAGCGTTCTTCGAGCGGCTGAATGGATATTCCATTGCGCTGAAGATGTTCCTGCCAGAATCCCAGTGAATCGACAGGCACATTATAGGCAACCGCTGCGGTCTCCCCGTTGCCACGAACACCGCGCTTAATGTTAGGCCATGCGAAGAAAGTCAGCACACTGCCAGGCGTTCCAACTTCATCCGCGAAGTAAAAGTGATAGGCATCGGGCGCAT
>JBLNAU010000568.1:0-4801 GCA_050259515.1 Syntrophothermus sp. | reverse complement strand
TCGGGTTCATCATCGACGAGCAGGATTTTCTTCGCCATATCACCTTTTTACCACAACCGATTTATTCGGGGCAGAGGCTCACGAACGGCCACAAAGGCAGGTTTTTTATACCTCTTTGCGGCCTTTCGAGGTGAAAATTATTCATAACGCAACGCGACCATCGGGTGCAGATTCGCGGCGCGAAATGCCGGGTACAGCCCAAAGAACACTCCGATGAGAAGTGCGAATATGAACGCCAGCAGGATCGAGTTTGCCGTGACCACGGAATTGATCAGGCCCGTCACGGAGAACAGAGTGGCGATCCCAACACCCAGCAAAATTCCAATGATCCCACCCAGCAGGCTCAGTGTCACGGTTTCGATCAGGAACTGGGTCAGGATTTGATTGCGGGTGGCGCCCACGGCTTTTCGAAGGCCGATTTCCTTCGTCCGCTCGGTCACGGAGACCAGCATAATGTTCATAATGCCGATCCCGCCGACCAGCAGGGATATGCCCGCAATGGCACCCAGAAAGATCGTAAGGGTCTGGGTTACGGAGCTCAGGGTATTCAAGATATCGGTTTGGTTTAGGACGTTGAAATCCAATTCGTCGGTTGCGGCAAGCTTATGAGCACGGCGAAGCAGATAGTCAATTTGCGCCGTGACGGTATTCATCTGATCCGTCGACTTAACCGAGAGGATAATGTTATTGATGGTCTTTTTTCCATTGAAATTTGCGTTCGAACCAAACAATTTATCATATCCGGTCTGCAGGGGGATAAAGATGGCGTCATCCGCCGAGGCAAACCCCGAAGAACCCTTGGATTCGAGCACACCGACTACCTCGAATTTGATGCCATTAATGGCAATGGTTTTTCCCACCGGCGACAGGGTGTCGAACAGATCCTTGGCGGTCTGTGAGCCCAGCACCGCCACCGTTGTCTGCGACTTATTATCACCCTCCGTAATGAAACGACCGTTGGCAACTGTGTATGCACGAACATTTTGATAGTCCTGTGTCACACCGGTCACACCCACATCGATGCTTTGGTCGCCCGATTTCACCACGTAGGAGGATTGGTAACTGGGCACAATGGATGCGACATTGCCATCCAACACACGCTGGAGCAGCTCATAGTCGGAATAATACAGATGGCTCTGCTGTCGTGAAGCGCCTCCCCCGCCAGCTCCACCGAACTGGGACCGTCCCGGGGAAACAGTTAACAGGTTGGAGCCGCTATTTTGAATGTCGCTGGTGATGCTCGCCGTGGCTCCCTTCCCAATCGAGAGAAGCGCAACGACCGTAGCCACACCGATCACAATTCCCAGCATCGTGAGGATGGACCGTAATTTATTCGCCCGCAGTGCACGCAGGGCAACCTTGAAATTTTCTGAAAGCAACATCTCTAAAACTCCTTCTACAGCACTTCTTCCGTGCGGGGCGTGCCTGGCTGGATCGGATGGAGATTGATCTCATCGGAGATGATATGTCCATCCGAAAGCTTGATGATCCGGTTCGTGTGCCGGGCGATATACGAGTCATGCGTGACGATGATGACCGTTTGTCCCTGTTCCCGGTGCAGGTTCTGGAACAGGTCCAGGATCTCCACGCCGGTCTTACTGTCCAGGGCGCCGGTCGGCTCATCGGCAAGCAGGATGGCCGGTTCGTTGACCAGAGCGCGCGCAATGGCCACGCGCTGCTGCTGTCCGCCGGAAAGCTCGTTGGGAGCATGATGAGTCCGGTCGCCAAGTCCGACGCGCTCCAGGGCCTTTAAGGCACGCTCATGCCTTTCCTTTCCAGAAAATCCTGCATAGGTCAGTGGCAGCATGACATTTTCCAGGGCGCTGGTACGTGCCAGCAGGTTGAACTGCTGGAAGACAAACCCGATCTTGCGACCACGGATTTCTGCGAGCTGCGAATCCGGCATGTTTTCCACAGAGATCCCATCCAGGATATAGGTACCGGAAGAAGCCACATCCAGGCAGCCGATAATGGACATCAACGTGCTCTTCCCGGAACCGGAAGGTCCCATGATGGCAACCATCTCGCCCTTATCGATGTTGAAACTGACCCCGTTCAGTGCCCGGACTTCATCCTCACCCATTTGATAAATCTTGGTCAGATTTTCTGTCTCGATCATCATATTAGTTTCCTCCGCTCAAGGCCGCGCCCGGCGTCCCATTCCCTCTTTGTCCCATGGTGAGTACATCCCCAACCTTGAGGTCACCGGTGACGACGACGTGGTCACCAACGATCGTGCTGCTTACCACATCCACGCGCCTGGGGGCTTCCCCTGGCTGCACCACCAGGACATGTTCCCCCTGGCTGTCATTTTTGACAAACGAGGTCGGCACGCCAAGCGCGGTCACAACCGGTTGCACCTGGATGGTTACATTGGCTGTCGCGCCCAGCGGCAGGAAAGTATCCCCGGCGACCTTATCAACGGCGATCCGAACGGTGTATTTCACCAGGCCTGAATTTTTCGCTCCCACCGGGTTGATGGCGGCAACCTGGCCTGTCAACTGAAGTCCCGGCATTGCATCCAGAGTGGCAGTGATCGGAGCGCCTACCTGGACGTTGGCAATATCCGATTCATCCACCTGGGCATCAATATACAGGTGATCGAGGTTGGCAATATCAACAGCTGAGGTCCCTGTCGTTACCACATCCCCTGGCTGGCTTTCTGTATATAGCACTTCCCCGTCGAACGGTGCGATGATGCTCATCGTGTCAACAGTTGCCTGGGCTGCATCCACTTTGGCCTGTGCGGCGGTCACATCCTGGGCGCTCGTTCCATTCTTATAGTAATCATAGGTACGCTGTGCATCTGCCAGCTGAGCTTTTTTCAGCGCCAGGTCATTCTGGGCAGTAACAATCCACTCCTGAGGAGCAGGACCCTTGTAAAGCTTTGTCTTGTAAACATACATCCAGCTGTTGCTTTTTGTTTCGGTATATGCATTGACATTGGTTTGCGGAACCTTGTCAGAGGACTGCAGATAATTCAGGTACTTCTCGGCCTTGTCATAGGCGACCTGTGCAGTTTTGAGATCTACAGCAGCCTGCGCCAGGCTGGTGTCTGAAGAATTGATCACATCCTGAAGATTTTTTTGAGCCGTGACCAGGTCCGATTGGGCGGAGATGATACTGGCATCCACGCTGCTTGTCTTCAGCTTCATTAACACTTCTCCAACTTTGATCTGGTCGCCAGCCTTTACAGTCACAGCATCCACCACTCCGCCTGTATTCCAGGTCAGGCTGGCGGAAGGCTGTGCTTCCAGCGAACCGGAGGCCTGCACGTTTTCCGTAAGATCCAGTGAGATCACTTTCGAAGTTGTCACCTGGGCGGTTGCATTTTGCGCTGAACGGAACGAGCGGGCACGGGCACGGTTCAGCCTCGTATACGCAAAGCCCGCGATCAATGCGACGATGATCAGACCCGTGATCCAGTAAAGAGCTTTTCTGCCTCTACCGACATTTTTATTATCCATATCAAAAATCTCCTTCTATATAATTCCCGTTCAGGACGGTGTGTTTACAGAGCTGGAAGCGATTAGTTTCCTCGGCCACCAAATATTCTGGGTGCCCGGAAATTCGTAGTTTGCGCTGTGGCCGCGGTGAGAAGATCGCCTTCCTTCAGATTCCCGGTAACGACGACATGGTCGCCCACGATGGTGCTGCTAACCACATCGACGCGCTTCGCCGAGCCATTGGGCTGCACCACCATGACATATTCACCCTTGCTGTCGTTTTGAATGACAGTGATGGGCACAGTTAACTGGTTGGTGGCAGGCTTCACCTGGATGGTCACATTTGCTGTTGCGCCCAGGGGCAGGAACACATGATCGGCAACTTTATCGAGGGCGATCCGAACGGTATATTGCACCGAATTCGAAGCTACCTGCCCGAGCTGGTTGATGGCTACAACTTTTCCGGTCAATTGGAGTCCCGGCATTGCATCCAGCGTGGCAGTGATCGGGTCGTCCACCTTGATATTGGCTATATCCGACTCATCGACCTGAGACTCGATATAAAGCTGGTCAAGATTGGCCATGTTCAGCGCAGTGGTCTCTGTATTCACCAAATCGTTCGGCTGACTTTGCACATAAAGCACTTCTCCATCAAACGGTGCCGTAATACCTGTTGAATCCACGGTCGCCTGGGCCGCATCCACCCTGGCCTGGGCTGCGGCTACATCCTGGCCATTCGGTCCGCTCTTGTATTGGTCATACGTATTTATGGCATCCTGCAACTGGGCTTTTTTGAGGGCCAGATCGTTCTGGGCGTTGGCAACCCAATCCGTGGAGGCTGGACCTTTGAACTCCCGGGTCTTGTACACAAGCTCCCAGCCTGACCGCCTTTGTTTTATGGAAGTTCTCCTGATCTCTGTCTGTGGGACCTTGTCAGAGTTCTGCAGATATTGCAGATAATAAGCCGCCTTATCGTAGGCTTCCTGTGCACTCCTTAGATCGATCACTGCCTGAGCCAGGTTCTTGTCAGTGGAATTCACCACATCCTGCAGATTTTTTTGAGCAGTGACCAGGTCAGATTGAGCAGAGATCACACTGGAATTCACGCTGTTAGACTTCAAAGTGGCCAGCACATCCCCAGCCTTGACCCGGTCGCCGGCCTTTACATTGACCTTATCCACCACCCCGCCTGTGTTCCAGGTGAGGCTGGCAAAGGGCTGGGCTTCCAGGGAGCCGGTTGTTTCCACCGTCTCGGTTCGGTAATAAATCAATGAATTGATTTATATTGATTAAATTATAAATCAGGGGACATTCCGTAGCAGGATAATTCAATCCTAATTCACGGTGTGTCACCT
>JBLNAU010000567.1:0-4045 GCA_050259515.1 Syntrophothermus sp. | reverse complement strand
TTTTCTCATAATCAGAAGGATATGTTTTATAATTCCGTCACCATGCCATCAAGAACCAACGAAGTCTGGCTAGCCGACTTAAGAAGTAATGGACCCGAGCGCGATGCCGCGCTCGAGGATCTGCGCGTGATCATTCAAAAGGGCCTGCCCTACGCCCTGTCCCGCTGGCTCTCCCCCGATCAGCCACAGTTCAACTCCCTGGTCGACGAAGTGACCCAGGAAACCCTTCTGCGCGTCCTGGACCAGCTGGACACCTTTGAGGGGCGCAGCCAGTTCACCACCTGGGTGCATAAAATCGCCGTGCGGATCGCGCTGACCGAGCTCCGCCGAAAGCGCTGGCGGGATGCCTCCCTGGACGAGCTTACCGAAAACGAGGACGTGCCTCCTCCCCCGGGCCTGCTCGCCGATTCCCAGGCCGGACCGGAAACTTCGGCCGAGCGCGCCGACATGCTGGTCCGCGTCCGCCGCATTATCGACGAGGAGCTCACCGACCGCCAGCGCGAAGCTTTGATCCTGCTTGGCGTCCAGGATATGCCCATGGAGGATGCAGCCCGCAAGCTCCATACGAACCGCAACGCCCTGTACAAGCTGCTGCACGATGCGCGTCTGCGGCTCAAGCGCAGGCTGTCAATGGAGGATATCTCGCCTCACGAAGTCCTTACACTTTTCGAGCAGAAGTAGGATCGAGGTAAGATTAACACATTGTTAACCATCTGAGATGCAGACTATGAACATACCGGATATTATCAAACGGATACGCCACAGCCTCGGCCTGCAAAAGGAGCTTCCCCGGGAAACCGTCCTCGGCATTATACGCGTCCTGGAAACAATGCCTGTGGAGGAAATTTCCTGTGACGACCTGTACGCCCGGCTGGACGAATATGTAGAGCGCGAGGTGAGCAAGAAGGATGCGGCACAGATCATGCCCGTGATCCGCGAACACCTCGACCTCTGTCCCGGGTGCTGCGAGGAGTACGAAGCGCTGCTGGATGTCTTGAGTAAATCGCCCAAGGAAGACCAATAAGAAAATCGACCTGTGCAAGAAATACACAGGTCGATTTTTTATCCGTAGAATAATTTCTCACCCGCCCGGATCGGCACTTTTAACCGGTTTTCCGGCGGGGTGATCGGGCAGGACCACATTTCGTTATACGCGCAGTAGGGGTTGTAAGCCAGGTTGAAATCCACAAGGAAGCGATTTCCCGGAAGGGCCTCCGGCTCCAGATACCGCCCGGCAGGATAGGTCTCCTTTCCTGCCAGCGAGTCGACAAACGGCAGGAAGAAACCATTCTCGCTTTCATAGATGGTCAGCTCGACCTGCTCCCCATCCACCTGGAAGCGGAATTTTCCATAGCGCGTGTACGCCTGCACACCGCCCGTGGATGTTTGCATTTGCATGGGTGCCTGCTCCTTGAGCGGCTCAACCATCACCTCCAGGCGAAGTGACTCGTTCTCAGGGAAATAATTCAGGCCTGTAAAGCCTGATTTCTGTTCTGGTGTCAGCGGGCTTTGCGGATGCCTGCGAAAAAACTCGTCCTTTTCCGTACGGAATTCGGTCAGTTCACTCATAAAACCTCCATTGGTCTGTCTCCTAGACCGGAAGAGGCCGTCATTTCTTACAGAGAACACGAAAGTTCCGCATATCACGCTGAAGGAGCGTTCGCTGCGACGGAAGGGTCTCCATTCAGCGCAGGAGGCTCACAGGATCCCACAGCGGCACTTTCATCGTACACCACAACTTATGGTCTTGCGAATCCGTCTATCTTATGCTATCTTACACAGTGCCGCATAACTTACTTTACTCAAAGTAGGAATTTGAGCCTACATGCATGGGAAAAAAGGTAAGTTACGAATGAAACAAGCGGTGTTTCTAAAGAATTCCTTTTATGGCATTGACCGACAAAACCGTCCTGATCATTGAAGATGAAGAAGACGCCGCTGACCTATTCGCGGAAATGATGCGAGTCAGCGGCTTTCGTGTATTAAAGTCCAACAGCAGTAGCGCGGCCATCGGCATGATGAACACCGAAAAACCGGATGTGGTCATCCTCGATATCATGATGCCGGAAGCTTCGGGATTGGATATTTTGCGTCTGATGCGTCGCAACCCGGCCCTGGCCGGTATTCCGGTGGTGGTGGTCTCCGCCCTGACCATGCCGGCCGACATTAAAAATGGCATGCAGGCGGGCGCTTCCCTGTACCTCACCAAGCCGGTTGGATTCCTGGAATTGAAGCAGGCGGTCGAGCGGGTCCTGGGCAACCAGACAACAGGTTAATTGTTTCGTTATGAGCATGCTGCGCGCCTTCATCGCTGTGGAAATTCCTGCGGAGATCCAACAAAAGATCCAGGAGGAGACAGCAGTTTTTCGCAAGGGCATTCACTCCCTGGTCCGCTGGGTCCCGTCACAAAACATGCATCTGACGTTAAAGTTCTTAGGAGATGTATCGCCCAACAGTGTGGAATTCCTGATGCAGATGCTGCGCAATGAAGCAGCCCATGTCCAGAGCTTTGACATCCATCTGGCCGGTCTTGGGGCTTTCCCCAACCTCAAGCGGCCGCGCATCCTCTATATCGGCATCCAGGCCCCGGCTGCGCTGGACGCGCTCCAGCGAGGGATCGAAGCCGCCTCCCGCAGGCTTGGATACGAAGCAGAGGAACGTCCCTTTTCGGCCCACCTCACCCTGGGACGGGTCAGGCAGAACGTTACAGCCATCGAACAGCAGCAGATCCGCCGGGCAGTGGAGGGGACACAGGTTGACTTACTGGGCACTGCCCGAGTAGACTCGGTGCATCTCTATAAAAGTGATTTAAATCCGGGCGGCTCGGTGTATACGCGTTTATATTCCGCGCCGCTTAAAAAATAAAATCATGAGGTGATCTCTGAACGCATTACAACTTGCACATAAAATTGTCGAAGCCCTGGAGGACAAAAAGGGCGAAGACATCCTGATTCTCGATATAAAAGACATTGCATCCTTTACCGATTACTTCGTCATCTGCAGCGGGACCAGTGACCGCATGCTCGACGCGCTTGCCAAGGGCGTGCTGGAGGCAACCAAGAGCGATTTCAAAAAGAAGGGCCGCGTGGAGGGCCAGTCGGGCGAAGGCTGGCTAGTGCTCGATTTTGGCGACGTGGTGGTGCATCTTTTCTCACCGGATATGCGCGAGTATTATGATCTGGAAGAATTGTGGAGCGATGGAAAAGTTTTGTTAAGGGTTCAATAAATTCATCAAAGGTGGAGGATGCATGCGCTATAGCCGGGTCCTTGTAAAACTGAGTGGTGGTGCTATTGCAGGTGACAAAGATTGGGGGTTTTCTCCAAGCGCACTTAACCATATTGCAGACGAGGTGTTAAGTCTGCATCATATGGGTGTCCAGGTGAGCGTGGTGGTCGGCGGGGGAAACATCTTTCGTGGCGAGCTGGGTGAGGAATGGGGCATTGAGCGGGCCGAGGCGGATAACATCGGCATGATGGCAACTGTGACCAACAGCCTGATGCTGCGCGGCGTCCTCAAATCCCGCGGCGAAGTGGATGTCCGTGTGATGACCGCGATCCCGATCGATACGGTTGCCGAACCTTTCATCCGTTTGAAAGCCATCCGCCATCTGGAAAATGGCTATATCGTTGTGCTGGCTGCTGGTACCGGCAATCCGTATGTGACCACAGACTATCCCTCCGTACAGCGCGCACTGGAGCTGCGGGCGGAGGCAATCCTGGCAGCCAAAAATGGAGTGGACGGGGTTTACACGGCCGACCCGCGGCGCGACTCCACCGCCCGCCGTTACAAGCAGCTGAACTATGACACCGTCATCTTGAGAAATCTTAAAGCCATGGACCAATCTGCCGTGCTGCTGGCTCGCGATCACAACCTGCCGATCCACGTGTTCGACTTTGATACGCCAGGGACCATGTGCCAGATCTGCAATGGCGAGGATGTCGGGACCCTGATCTGCCAGGGAGATGATCTCCTGGTCCAGTAAATTTGGACATCCAGGGAACTCATCCAGCGGCTGCTACAATGATCTGTCATGACCCGGACAGG
>JBLNAU010000566.1:0-3734 GCA_050259515.1 Syntrophothermus sp. | reverse complement strand
GTTGTCCTCCCGAAGCTTGAGAGTGGTTGTTATTACCTGGGCGACCAGCGCCGGGTCGGCCAGCGCCGCAAGCTCCACCAGCCAGACGCCGTGCCTGAAATCCGATTGGATCTCGCTGGCGACCTGAATGGACAGGCGGGTCTTTCCGCAGCCTCCTGAACCGGTGAGCGTGACCATGCGGTTCCCGGCGATCAATCTTTTGATGTCCCGCATCTCGTTCTCGCGCCCGATGAAGCTGGTGAGTTGCGTGGGCAGGTTGTGAAGGGTGTTTTCGATGGTGTTGAGCGGTGAAAATTCGCTGCGAAGACCCGGGCACTCCAACTGGTAGAGGCGGTGCGGCTGCAACAGATCCTTTAAGCGGCATTCCCCCATATCGCGCAGGCGGGCCTGGATGGGTAGCTGGTCCTTGATCAGGTCATGGACGGTTTGCGAGAGCAGAACCTGGCCGCCATGCCCGGCTGACATGATCCGCTGCGTCAGTGCGAGTGTGGCATAGCCGGAATACGGGTCGCTCGCCTCGGGACGTAACTGCGCCGTTCCGGTATGGATGCCCATCCGGACCTGTATCGCGGCCGGGGACCAGGCTTCGGCCTGCAGTGCTTTTTGAGAGTCCAAGGCAGCTTCAAGGGCATCCTTCGCGTTGTGAAATGCAACAGAATAGGAGTCACCCGCCGTCCGAAAAACGAATCCGCGATGGGTTTCAATTGCCCGGTCCATGATTTCGTTATGCCGGGCCAATAACGCGGGCAGATCCTCCGGGAATTGCTGTGCCAGCCGGGTACTGCCTTCGATATCCGTAAACAGGAATGTGACGGTGCCAGAGGGAAGCCCCTGTCCTGACTGCCCGACACTTGTACCAGTTGCACCCTGCTCCGTTGGTTGGGTGCCGGGGAGTGCCGGTGTCGGGCGTGGCGAAGGATCACTCATTGGCTGCCTCCAGGGTCATTTCCAACGCCAGCTCGATGGCTTGTTCCATTTTCATGGCCAGGCCTTTGCTCCAGAGGAAGTCAAACCTGGAGAGATCCATTTGCCCGCGCAAGCTTTTGAGCTGCTCGTCGAAGTACGCCTGTTCATCGGGCGTCATGGGAATGCCATTCTTTTCGCGTATGGCATTGGCAGCCGCGAACAATTGCAGAGCATTTTCATATTGGCCTTGAGCGAGGCCGATAAATCCAAAACACTCCAGTTGGTGAGCGACCGCGCCGGTCTGCCCGATATCCCGAAAGGCGAGTAAGGTTTGTCGATAATATTCCAAGGCTTCGGCGTAATTCCCCAGCTTGCGCTCCAGATGCGCCAGGTTGCTTTTCTCCAGGAGGACATTGAATGGCGAGCCGATCTCATCATAAATTCTCATCGATTCTTCCAGGCAGGCGCGGGCAGTGTTGTAGTCTTCCCGGTGCGTGGCAATGAGTCCCAAGATCTCGGAAGCCTGCGCTTCCTGGGAACGGAGACCCGCCTCTTTTGCCAGACGCAGGGACTCCTCCACGTATCCCTGTGCCAGGTCAGGATCCCGATAGAGCTTGACGATGACCCGTGCTAGCCTGTTCAGCGACCGGCAGATCCCGTATACATCTCCCTCCTGGCGTGCAATGGAATAGCTTTCCTGTAAGGCTGCCTCCGCCTGTTCGTGATATCCCAGAAACTCAAGCGGGTAGGCCAAGACGACCAGTGCAAAGGCCAGCCCGCGCCGGTCCTGGCTCTGGCGGTAAAGAGCGACGCTTTCCTCGGCTGCCTTTTTGGCATTCGCGTTATCGCCCAGAGATAGATACAGCCGCGTCAAGCCGCGCAAGGCTCTGGCGCGTGCGATGAAACGCTGCACGGAGGTAGTTCCTGCAGGAAGGGCAGTCTGGTCCACCTGTTCCAAAGCCTTCTTTGTCCAGCGAAAGCCTTCCGCGGAATAACCGCTTGCCGTCCAGAAGAGGTTGGCCGCCCCGACGATCCTGAGCGCCTCATCAGGGTTCCGGTTCATTCCCCATTCCAGGGCTGCGCGCAGATTGTCCTGTTCGACCGTCATTCGATTCTGCCAGATGACCTGGTCTCCGCCTTTGAGCTTTTCGTCCACCAGCTCGGCAAACCGGACAAAATAGGCAAGGTGGCGGTCCATGATCCTTTCCACTTCGTCGGTTTCGAAGAACCTTTCCCGCGAATATTGGCGGATGGTCTCCAGGCGGCGGTAGCGGATCCCGGTTGAGGTCTCCTCCATTAAGATGAGGGACTTATCCACCAGCCTGGTCAGCAAATCGAGGACGTCGAACCTGCTGGCATCGATGCCTTTTCGGGAAGCAAAGTAATAGGCGGGGGAACCTTCATTGCCACAGACCGCCTCCGCGGCTTCGAGAGTCCAGCCTCCCACAAAGACGGCCAGCCGGCGGAATAAAGTTTTTTCCGGGTCCGAGAGCAGGCTGTAGCTCCAGTCGATCGCGGCCCGCAGGGTTTGCTGGCGCGGCAGGGCGGTGCGGGAGCCGCCGGTCAACAAGCGGAAGCGGTCATCCAGCCGGGCCGCGATCTGTTCGAGGGATAGGACTTTCACCCGCGAGGCAGCCAGCTCGATCGCCAGCGGAATGCCATCCAAACGCGAACAGATTTGAACGATCGAAGCCGCGTTCGCCTGGTCAAGGCAGAACCCCGGCTTGGCAATCGCAGCACGCTCTAAAAATAAACGGATCGAATCCACACCTGCCAGCTGTGCCGGGGATCGGGCATCTTCCAGGCCGGGTGTGTGCAGAGACGGAACTCGGTAGGTAACCTCCCCGGTGATCCCCAGGGCCTCCTGGCTGGTGGCCAGGATCCGCAGATTGGGACAGGCTTGCAAAAGGCTTGCGCTTACCTGGGCGCATGCGTCGATGAGGTGTTCACAGTTATCCAGCACAAGCAGGATCGTTCTTTCCCGCAGATGATTGATCAGCACATCCAGCACATTGCGGTTTGCATCCTCCCGCAGGTTAAAGATGGAAAGCAGGGTCTGGACGATCAGGGCGGGGTCGTTGACTGGCGCCAGCTCCACCAGCCAGACCCCCTCGGAGAACTGGGGAAGACATTGCATCCCGACCTCGATGCTAAGCCGCGATTTTCCAACGCCCCCTGAGCCGGTCAGCGTCACCAGGCGATGGGCGCTGAGAGCCTGTCTCACCTCTTTCAACTCTTTTTCACGCCCGATGAAACTCGTCATTTGGGCGGGCAGGTTGTGATGAAAGATATCGAGTGTTTTTATCGGTGGAAAATCATTGGAAAGACCTGTAATGACGAGCTGGTAGATCGGCTCGGAGTGGACCATATCCTTTAACCGGCGTTCACCCATATCGCGAAATGTTATGCCCTCCGGCATCCCATCCCGGACAAGCTCCTGGGTGGCAACCGAGACCAATACCTGGCCGCCATGCGCGGCGGACATCAGGCGCTGAACGTGGCTGAGCGTGAGATATCCCTGGTATTCCCCGCTTTCCTGAAGCTCTGCCTTCCCGGTGTGAATTCCCATGCGCACTTTGACCGGCGCGGGCGACCACGGTTCTGTCTGGAGATTCTTTTGGGCCTGGATCGCGGCCATTAAGGCATCGATGGCGTTATGGAAAGCCGCGCAAAAAGAATCGCCGGCGGTTTGAAAAACAAACCCCCGGCTCGATTCAATGGCCTGGCTCAGAATTTCATTGTGCCGGGCCAGAAGCGCCGGGTGGTCATCCGGATATTGCTGAGCGAGTGTGGTGCTGCCTTGAATGTCTGTAAATAAAAATGTGACT
>JBLNAU010000565.1:0-2807 GCA_050259515.1 Syntrophothermus sp. | reverse complement strand
GGGCGCCCAGGTGCTCGCGCCCAACTGGGACGCTATCAACCCCGTGCTCCTTGCGATGTTCGGCAGATAGATGCTGCATTTCGTGGATTTAATTGCGATTTTGTCATTAAGTCAGTGGAGTGCCGCGGGTAAAATAGGTTCACTGGACAAGACTTTGCATGAGTGCTTCTTATCAAAACCCGGTCTTCGATCAATATCTGGCCGATCCATTTGTGTTACACCACGAAGGGCACTACTATGCCTATGGCACGGCTCCCTGTTCCCCGGAGGGGCATCCCTTCCCTGTACTCCATTCCCACGACCTTGTGAACTGGAAACAGCATGGCTGGTCGCTGATCCCACCGGGTGGGGATGATTTCTGGGCTCCGGAAGTCGCTTATCACAAGGGCACATTCCATATGTATTATTCAGCGCATGGGATCGGCGGGAACGATCACCAGCTGCGCGTGGCAACCCACACAGATCCGCTCGGTCCTTTCCGGGACGCGGGGCGGGTCCTGATCCCCGACCAGCCTTTTACCATCGATGCCCACCCCTTCCGGGATACTGACGGACAATGGTACCTGTTCTATTCGCAGGATTTCCTGACTCTTGACGGGGAATACCGGGTCGGAACCGGGATCGTCGTCGACCGCATGCTGGACATGTTCACACTGGCCGGGGAGCCCCGGGTGGTGATCCGGCCGCATGCCGATTGGCAGCTTTTCAAAGCCGGGCGAAGGATGTACGGGGCGGTTTATGACTGGCATACCATCGAGGGCGCAGCTTTGCGCCTTCACAACGGTCATTATTACTGCTTTTACAGCGGCGGGGCCTGGGAACACGATAATTACGGGGTCTCGTATGTGGTGGCCGAGCATGCGATGGGGCCCTATAAGATCCCCGAGGGGAAAGAGCGGATTCTCTTACGCTCGGCCCCGGGACATCTTATCGGGCCCGGCCATAACTCTTTTACCGAGTCGCCAGATGGCAGCCAGGAATATATCGTTTATCACGCCTGGGATCCTGAGATGACGGCCCGCCGGATGTGTATTGACCGCCTGACTTGGGAGAATGACACCCCTGTCATTCACGGACCCACCTGGACACCGCAAGAGGCACCTTAACTTATTTTATTCATCAACCATTGGAGCATCACGAAAACAATGACCATCGAAGCACAACCCATCAATGAACTTCCTCAAACTCCAAGCACGACTATCATCTCCTCCCTGCCTGCCATCGACGCAACAGTATTGTCCACCGTCAAGCCCATGCAGCTCTGGGCTTTCCTGGAAAATTCCGATTTCGTCCGCTACAAAGATAATTCCCTATATCGCCAGGATGAGGTCCGCCTCATCCGGCACGATGAGTTCCTGGAAACGGACTACCAGCTCATGCTGCAGGCAGGCTGTGCTGGCATCCGTGATGCGGCACGCTGGTATGTTTCCCACCCTGCCCCGAGCTGCTATGACTGGACCTGGCTGGACCGGGTTGTCGCAGCGGCCGAAAAACATCACCTAAAGCTTTACCTCGACCTCTGGCATTATGGCTATCCCGACTGGCTGGATATCCTTTCCGCGGAAGCGCCATTCCATTTTGCCGACTTTGCCCGCCAGATCGCGAAACGCTATCCCTCCATCGAATATTATTGTGTATGCAATGAGCCGAGCCTTCTGGTGGAATTGGGCGGCAGACAAGGTCAGTGGAGTCCCTTCCTGCAGGAAGCTGACCCTTCTGCATTCCGTCGTCAGATCAGCCGTATGATCATCGAGGCTTCCAGGGCCATCCTCGAAGTCAAGCCGGACGCGATCCTGATCATCCCCGAACCCTGGCATGCCACCGAAACGAACCCGGAGGAGAACCAGGCGGCCGTGCTGGACACCGTCCTGGGATTGCGCGATCCCGAGCTCGGCGGCTGTTCCGAGCTGGTGACGATCATCGGTCTGAACCATTACCGCGATTCAACCCTGCCGCCCTTCCACCGGCTTCTCATGAATGCCCAGCGGCGCTGGTCGACCAAGCAATTGTGGGTCACCGAAACCTCCGGTCCGCCCACCGGCTGGCAGCAGACAGAATGGTTTTGGTGGATGCTTGCAGAAACACGATTGGCCATGATGAGCGGGATCGATATTCCCGTATTTACCTGGGCGCCAGCCATCTCCATGTATGACTGGGTGGAGGAGGAACAGCAATTGCATAATGGGATCTGGATCATCGAGGAGTCTGGCAGTCGCACTCCGAATGGGAAAATGCTGCAGGCCATCGAGCTTGCCCGCCAGTATGGATATTTATTCTAGCGTGCTGTGACCGTCTGTTCATGGAAACAAATAAAAACTTCCCCGGCAATGGTACGCCGGGGAAGTACTTTTATCGGAATCGGGGGTTGGAAGGCATTCCTGCGATCATTTCCTCCCGGATGAGATCATGCAAAACGTTCGCATATTCCTGGTTTAGCACCCGCTGAAGCTGGCCCTGTTCGTCGGGCACAAGGTCCCATAAACCGCTGTTATGCCAGGCTTCCGTGTCGTCCCAATCCGGCCGGTCGATAATGGGATAGATCGTGATGCCCTCCATGGGCACGCCGTTGAGGATGGCTCTTTTGACCTCCTCATAAATCTCCCTGATCCATCGGCCGCGCCCTTCGCCAAAATGGCTGGTCTCCCCGATGAAGAGCGGACGCTGGTAGCGCTGGTAGACCTCCGCAAGCAGTTGGTGTAAGGGAACCCAGCGCTCATCCCGCGGCGTATCCTCCCAGCGGAGGCGCTGGTTGGGATATTCCCATTGGTTTGAATGGTAGTAGTTCACGCCCATGATATCCAGGTAGC
>JBLNAU010000564.1:0-4097 GCA_050259515.1 Syntrophothermus sp. | reverse complement strand
AGACACTGGCCCAGCCGATGGCGATCGCGGCCAGCACCGAGGATAAGGCGATCAACAGCCGGGTGAAGCGCTCGCCATACCTCTCAGGAAAGGTGGGCACGCCGGCATTTTTGTAATCGTTGCGGAACTTCATCGAATAGGTGAGCGTGTGGGTCGGGATCCAGAACAGAATGGAAAGCGCCAGCAGGATCCCGATCAGATCGACGTGTCCCACCGCCAGCACGCGGCCTGAAAGGATGGGCATCGCCCCTGAGATGCCGCCCCACAAGATGCTCCAGCAGGTGCGGCGCTTGAGCCATAGCGTGTATACGATCACATCGAAGAACCACCCGCCGAAGACCACCAGCCCGTACAGCGGCTCCATCAGCACCGCTCCCCCAATCCCCAAAATGGAGATCAGCATTCCAACCACAAAGATCTCACCCGGGTCCAGTGTCCCGGAGACCGTAGGCCGCTTGTGTGTGCGTCTCATCTTCGAGTCGATATCGCGGTCATACCACATGTTCATGATCGTGCTGCCGCTGATCGCCAGGAACAGCGTGACGGTCAGGCCCAGCAGCGTCGAAAGGTGGAATGGAGGACGAGAGCTCAAATAACCTGCGATCCCTGTCGAAAGAAGCAGCCCCGTCTGGAGCGACTTGATCAGCGGCCAATACAGCCGGACCTTGTTGGGGAGTGATTTCATGGATTACCTTTAATTAACTTGTGATCTTGAAATACAGGCGCAGATTATAACGCTCAAGCCTTACAACTGGTTCTTTAAGAGGTCCTGAATCGTTTCCCTTCTCACCATCAGCTTATCTTTCCCCTCTTCCAGCCAGATCACGGCCGGCCTCCGTGCCCCGTTGTAATTGGATGCCATGCTCAACTGATAGGCGCCCGCGACCGGGACGGCGATCAGTTCCCCCTCCTGAAGATCCGGCATCAGCAGATCCTCGAGCAGGATATCACCCGACTCGCAAAAGGGGCCGCCAATGGAGATCAACCCGCTTGCCTCGCGGCCGAGGCCGTCCGCCGGCAAACAGGAGTAGCGCGCCCCGTACAGTGCAAAGCGCGGATTGTCCGCCATGCCGCCGTCGACCAGAAGCCAGGTTTTCCCCAGTCGCTTTTTGACCGCGCCCACCCGGTAGAGGGCCACCCCGGCCTGGGCGATCAGACTGCGACCTGGCTCGAGGTGTACCTGGGGCAGCTCCAGCCCGCGTGCCTGGCAGCCTTCGATGACCGCCTCTGCAATGCCGCGCACATAGCTTTCAATGGAGGGAGCGGGCAGCTCGTCTTCATGGTAGGCCATCGCCCATCCACCGCCGGGACACAGGTGCCATTCAGCTGAGAAACCAATTTCCCTGGCGAGGTCCAGCGCCATGTCGATGGCAGGGATCAGCGGTTCGGGATCCCGGAAGTTCGAGCCCTGGTGGAAATGGATTCCCTTGAGCGGCAGGCCATGTTCCCTGCAGATCCTTGCCGCTTCCAGAAGCTCTTCGCGCGTCATGCCAAACTTGCTGTCATGCTGCCCGGTCTGCGTGTGGGTGTGATGGGTGTGGACGGCCACCCCGGGAACCAGGCGCAGCCAGATCTGGAGTCCAGGAGCAAACTCCTGGTTTTCCATATTTTTGAGCTCGGTTAAATTATCCACAACAATGGTTCCGGCATGCTGTAAGGCAGACCTCAGGTCCGCCGCAGATTTATTCACCCCGTGTACCAGGATATGATCCCGCTCCACGCCTGCAGCCATGGCAATTGCAACTTCTGTTTCGCCGGTGCAGTCCAAAAGCAGGTCGTGAGTCTGTGTCCATTCGGCGATGGCTTTACACAGGAAGGCTTTGCCCGCGTAGGTGATTCGGAATGGCGCAGGATAATACCTCTGCAAGGCAGACTGGTATTCCAGCACGGAGGCGTCCAGGGTGGCGCGGTCATACAGATATAACGGCGTCCCGTAGCGGTCTGCGAGCGAGGCGAGATCGTGTCCGGCGATCCTCAACGAATCGTTTTCGATGGTGGTCGACTCCGGGAACAGGCGAAGTCTGTCCGCCACGCGGAGGGACAGTGTTGTATTCTTTTGCATGGAAGGGAATCCTTGGGAAGATTATTGGCCGAAGAACAGCTCCCACCATACCTGCCACTTTTGCATGGGAGTGGGGGTGGGGACGGGGGTGCTGGCTTCCACAGGCGGGGCGCCGGGCTGCGGAATGGGGACGACAGGCAGGTCGCCCTCCTGGACATAATGCCCGTCGACGCGTGCCCATTCCTCCACGGCGGCATTCGAGCCGGCGAACGCAACCTGGGTGTTGAGAGCCGACTGGGTTTGCAGGGCCTGGGTGGCCTGTCCCTGCATGACCTCGTACTGCCCGTTCAGCGTGTTAAGTTCCGCCACCCTGCGGTTGAACTCAAGCACGACAAAGACCAGCATGAGGATGCCGATCAAGATTGCTACGCGGCGTACACTGATGGGAAGGTTGGACATGGCGTCTGGTTGATCCAGCCTGAATTGTATAACAAGAAGCGACTATAATCAACACCGCTTAACCTACATTCATATCAATGGAGTACCAATATGCCACAGGTAAAACAGATCAACCACGTGGCTGTGGTTGTCGATGACATGGAGAAGGCGCTTGCCTTCTGGCGTACCGCGCTCGGGATCGAGCTGCATGAGCTGCGGGATGTGCCGGCCGAGAAGTCGCAGGTCGCCTTTCTGCCGCTGCCCGGCTCGGAAGTGGAGCTGGTCAAGCCGACCACCGACGACTCGGGCATTGCCAAATACCTCGCCAAGCGCGGTCCCGGCATGCACCATCTCTGCCTCGAAGTGGACGATATCGACGGGATGATGGCCCAGCTCAAATCGCAGGGCATTCGCCTGATCAACGAAGAGCCGCGCCTCACCGCCGACGGAAAAAAGTATGCTTTCATCCATCCGGAAAGCACCGGAGGCGTGCTGGTGGAGTTGTATCAGCTCTGATCTCTGCACTGAGCGGAGCGCAGACGAAGCGCGATGAAGGAAAACCCCTCGCACCGGGATCCAGTTCCATGCTCGAACACCTCGACGCCATCCTCAGCGAAAAGTGCGGCCTGACCCGGGACCGTCCGGTGATCGCGGGTGTCTCAGGCGGCCCGGACAGCCTGTGCCTGATGGATGTCCTGCGCAAAGCCGGCTACCGGATCATCGTGGCGCACTTCAACCATAAGCTGCGGCCCGATTCAGACGCGGACGCCAACGTTGTGGAACACACCGCGGCGCGCCTCAACATCGCCTCTGTGATCGAGAGCGGGGACGTGCGGGCCTATGCCGATTCGAGAAAGCTTTCGGTCGAAGAAGCGGCCCGCCTTCTGCGTTATCGCTTTTTGATGGAGCAGGCCCGGCGTTTCCATGCCCAGGCTGTGGCAGTGGGACACACCGCCGATGACCAGGTCGAGACCGTCCTCATGCATTTCATTCGCGGGGCTGGGCTGGCAGGCCTCAAGGGAATGAACTACCGGACGGTCATCAAAATGTTCGACCCACAGATCCCGATCGTCCGCCCCCTGCTGGATCTGTGGCGTGAAGAGACCGTCGTTTATTGCGCGGCCAACGGGTTCCGTCCCCGGCATGACCCGAGCAATGCCTCCCTGGATTTCTTTCGCAACCGCCTGCGCCACCTGTTGATCCCCACGCTGGAATCCTACAATCCGCGTTTCCGGGAAGTGCTCTGGCGCACCTCCCGGTCCCTGGCTGCCGATCTTGAGATCATTTCCGGTGTGCTGGATGAGGTCTGGAAGCAGTGCGTGGTGCAGGAGAATGCGGATTTCATAGCCTTTGAGTCGACCGCATTTGCCGGCCGGACGGTCGGCATCCAGAGGAACCTGGTCCGCCGGGCGATCGAGCGCCTGCATCCCGGCGAGGTGGATATCGGCTTTGCCACCCTTGAGCGCGCGGCCAGCTTCATCACCGGTTCCCATGAGCACTCGCGCATGGACCTGCCGAACGACCTGCACTTGCTGCGGGAGGGACCGCTGACCTATGTAGTGGCGGGCGATGCCACGCTGCCGATCGAGCGCTGGCCGCAAATGCCGGATGGGACCGCGTCTCTGCCACTGTCGATTCCCGGCAGCGTCCCTCTCTC
>JBLNAU010000563.1:0-4783 GCA_050259515.1 Syntrophothermus sp. | reverse complement strand
GGTAGCGCGGGTGGCCACCCAGCGCGGGCTCGATCTGTCCGATCATCATATCCCAGGATTCAAACTGGCTGGCGCGCTGGGCCGCGGCATGGGCGGCCAGTTCGGGTTGGTCCTGCGGGGGAACCACATGGATCAGGGGCTCGACCTGCACGATCCGGGCCTTCGGGTTCACCTGCCAGAGTGCTTCAATCCCGGCGATTGCCGCCCGGATCAACTGGCGTTTTAGCTCCAGTCCCTTCCCTATCCCATACGGATGAATATAGCCGACATCGCCGGCTGCCCAGGCAAGGAAGGATATTTCGTTAATCGGGACATAGAACGGCACCCGGCTGGTATTCTCTTGGAGAAAACGTGCCAGGGCCGTACAGTATCTCGCAAAGCGATCCACGAATGCAGGGGAGAGGAGGTCCAAATCATCCGGACAGCCGTAATGCAGGACATTCCAGATCACCTGCATGCCGTGCTGGTTGGCCGCCTCCACCATCGGGACAAGGGATGAAAAATCGAATTGGCCGCCCCGTTCGATCAGCGGCCAGCAGGTACCATCCCGCACGGTACGGATCTGGTAGCTGCGTAAAAGCTCGTAATCTTCGGATACGTATCGATCATGCTGGGTCAGCGCCAGCATGTTCAGGCGCAACCCGGCTCTGTTAATGTGACAGGCCGATTCAAAGCCTGCCAGGAAGAAGGAGTCAAACAATCGCAAATCACTCTCCTGAACAAGGATATCTTTGTATCGTGTTACGTTCGAAATGGTCCATCATGGCAGATTTTAAAAAGGAAAAATCCCCCTCCAGCTTATTCGGCGTTACAGCTGGGCAGAATTGGATTTGCCTTCTTTCGCAAGCTTGGAAAGCTTCTCCAACAAAGGCCGCAGGGAGTCGGGTGCATTTGAATCGCTGGTATGGATGGTGTGGTGGGAATTTCCTGCGTCCACCGTCACTGTATATTCGTACTCATCCGGTGTGGCAGGAGCGATCAGATTTTGGGGAATATTGAAAAAATTCGTATCCAAGATCATCCGCTGGAGCTCCTGGGAATCGTCATCCGGCATCTCATTCAGGTCGATATCTGAGTCGAGCTCGCGGCCCAGAAAACCACCCGTCCTTTTGAAATTGATTTTAGTCACGTTAGAAACCTCTCTGTACATCCTGGCTCGCCGCGCTCATCATGGATAGCTCCCTCACCAAAGGTCTTAATGAGCTGGGCATGGTCGAATCATTGGTATGGACCGTGTGATTCGTGATCCCCGCATCCACCGTAATGGTGTACTGGCACTCATCGGGCTGAAAGTTTCTTACCAAATTTTCAGGAAGATCGAAAAACTGGGCTTCCTCAACCAGACGGGTGATATTGCGGACAGCGCTGATCGGCAAGGCGTTGAGATTGAGTTCGAACCTCATGCCTCGCCCGATAAACCCACCGGAGCGCTTGAAAGTGATTTTAGCCATAGGTATCTAAATCCTTTCTTTTGATGAAATTTACTGATAAATAAATCTGCTCACGAAAAATGTAATAGATTTTCGAATGAGAAGTATATGTATTTTGTTAAACGACGCGTGGGGAAATTTATTACTATACAATGTAGGAGATGTTAGATACTTGGCTTCGTCATCTTCCAACAACCCGATTCCCGCCCCGGGTGGATTGGAAGCAAATGCTCAGGAATGAACCCACGCCGGGCATACCCCAGGTCACTCTTATAGACATTATTTTAAGCAAACCATAAGTAAAGTTGTAGGTTTCTTGACTTTTGTACTTTGCCGGACTACAATCTTTGGACAAATTTCATAAGATCTGTCGGGATACAGATTGACCAACTAAAAGGAGTGGATGATGGCATTTGAATTACCCAAGCTTCCGTATGCAGTAGACGCGCTCGAGCCTTATATTGATGCACAGACGATGACGATTCATCATGATAAGCATCACCAGGCGTATGTGACCAATCTCAATGCTGCATTGGAGAAGCATCCTGAACTGGCAGGCAAGTCCCTGGAGGACTTGTTGATGGATCTTAATTCGGTTCCAGAAGATATCCGCACCGCGGTTCGCAATAATGGCGGTGGCGCATGGAACCATAGCATGTTCTGGGAAATCATGGGCCCCAACGCCGGAGGTGAGCCGAAAGGAAGGCTGGCCGAGGCCCTCAAACAGCAATTCGGTGACTTTGCTTCTTTCAAGGATCAAATGAATAAGGCGGGTGTTGCCCGCTTTGGCTCCGGCTGGGCCTGGTTGGTCAAACAGGGTGAAAAACTGGCGATCGTATCAACTGCGAACCAGGATAACCCCATGTCAGAAGGCATGGTTCCGGTCATGGGCGTGGATGTCTGGGAGCATGCTTACTATCTAAAGTATCAGAATCGTCGTCCTGACTATTTGGCCGCCTGGTGGAATGTTGTCAATTGGGATGCAGTCGCAGCCCGTTTCCGCTAGGCAAAGGATACAATCCTCTCTGGCATGTCGAGCCCTGGCAGGGAAATCAGCCTTTAAAACAAGGCTGAAAGGACCTGTAAGCCAGAGGCACGGCAAAGGCTTGCATCCCTTGGGAAGCAAGTTATAATCGATTTGCCAGAAGGTAATTTCCTAAAAGGAGACAACAATGACTCACATTATCACAAGTTTGTGTGTTCGTGATCGTGGCTGTATTGATGTGTGCCCGGTGGAATGCATGATCCCCGGTCAGCCGTTGAATGAGTGGCCCTGGATCTATATTGACCCCGATACCTGCATCGATTGTGGTGCCTGCGTCCCCGAGTGCCCGTATGCTGCCATCTTCCCGGAAGATGAAGTTCCTGCTGCTTATACTGCCAAGGGTGGGGAATATATCAGCCGGGTGGGTCTGACAGGTCACTTTGAAGGCACCAATCATCATGGCAATCCCATTGTGCTGGATACCGCCAAGCAGCTGGAAGCCGGTGAAGTGGTGGATCTCACACCTGATATTCAGCCCAATTACGAATTCTTCAAGAGTGGTCCTGGCTATTCAGCCAAGGATATTGATAACGGAATGTAGTTTTTGTAGTATCCCAAAAAATCCCGCAATTCTGCGGGATTTTTTATTTATGGATTCATTGCCTTTGTCAATAACTCCTGCCCGATCCACTGTGCGATCCGCTCGTTATCCTCCTCGAGCAGGACGACGACTGCCAGCGGGGTGGCCTGCCAGTTCGACGGGGTTCCGGCAATAAACCAGGTGACCGGTCCCTCCTTGCCGGTGGCCCGCCCCACATGAGACCAGTAGTTTTTTCCATCCCCGGTAAAGGAAGCGGCCGCCCCCTCTGCCTGGGCAGGTTGCAGGGCTTCAACAGGCTTTCCAAGCGCCGGCAGGACGACCCAACCCTCCCTGGGCGTGTCGACGGAAATGGCAATGCGAGGGGCCGGTTCGGTCCCCTTGTTGCTTAATGCCGCAGCCGCCAGGACCGCCTGCAAGGGTGAAATATGCGGATCGCCTCCGCCGAATGATGAAAGGGAGGGCAGCGATTCAAATGGCAGCTGTGGGGCAGTCTTGAAGCCGAATACAGTATAGAGCTTTTGGAGATCGGCTTTCTCAGGCGGCTTATCTCCGAACAGCGCCTTGATAAACGGCTCCAGGACGGTCCCGGTGGGGTATACCCCTTGTACCGCACGATTGATCAAGGGTTTGGATGGATCCTTGTTCAGCTGAGGTCCGATTTCGTTCAAGTGGTTCGGATTGAAGGTCGGCGCGGAGGACATGGCAAGGATCTCCCCGGTTTGCGCGTTCATCAACAGCACGGCGCCGCTGTGACCGGTCATCATCTCGTCGGCGCGCTTTTGGAGAGTCAGGTCCAGGCTCAAACGGACATCCAGTCCGTGGGGGGACATCCCATAAAGCAGGTGCGTCCACCAGACCATGCCTGCCGGGTTGCCTTTCACGCCGCGTAGATATTCATCCATGGAGGCTTCCAGGCCCGACTGCCCGTAGATGGGATTGTTGTAGCCGGTGACGGGCGCCAGGTCTGGATATTGATAAACGCGTGTATACCCGCCGGCCTGCCCGGTGGTCAGGGTGATCGGGTTGTCATTCCGATCGAGGAGCCTGCCGCGCATGACGTAACGGTCCTCGATAATGCGGCGTGGATTGTCGGTGCGGGTCAAAAGGTCCGGACCCCGGATCGCCGACCACCAGCCATTGGCCAGGGCCGCGATGAACAGTCCCAGAAGGAGGACCGCGCCCAGCACGACATAAGGCCGGGAGTCCGCCAGGGGCGCCGGGTCCTCGTCCATGTGGTTGCTGATCAGCATGAGAAAAAGCAGGGCCGCGAAGGAGGTCAGCAGCGAAGATCCACCGTATGACAGGAAGGGCAGCGTTACCCCGGTCAGCGGCAAAAGCCGAAGATTGCCGCCGATGATCAACAGGGTCTGGACCCCCAGGTAAGCAGTGAGCCCGGCAGCAAACAATCTTCGGAAAAGATCGGGAGCGCGCAAGGCGACCCGCAGCCCGCGCACGATCAGAAAGCCGAACAGCGCGATCATGCCGACCGTTCCGATCAGGCCGGTCTCCTCGGCGACGGCTGCATAAATAAAATCGGAGATGGCAACCGGAACGAGCGTTGGGCTGCCCAGCCCGGGACCCCGGCCTTCAATGCCACCGTTGGCGACCGCCAGCAGGGACTGGATGATCTGGTAGGAATTCCCGCTCGGGTCGTTCCAGGGGTTGATCCAGGAATCGATGCGGGCCTGGATGATATCGATGATGAAATAGCCGGCAATGGAAACCAGGGTAATGAAGAGGATGCTGTAAAGCAGGGTCCGGCGGCGG
>JBLNAU010000562.1:0-4322 GCA_050259515.1 Syntrophothermus sp. | reverse complement strand
CGTGTAGCTGACGGAGATCAGCTCACCAAGCTGGACACCGGCGGAGGCGGCAAGCTCCTTGGCCTTGGCATCTGCATCCTTGACGGCTGCATCCCGGGCAGGGGCAAGTGCCTTGTCCTTGTCCGCCACATCGAACTGGACGCTGCTTACCGTGTTCGCTCCGGCCTGCACAACTGTATCGAGCAGGTCGCCAAGCTTGTTAAGGTCGCGCACCGTCACTGTCACAGTGTTATCCACGACATAGGTTCTCTGGCCCGTAGGCTGGCCGGTTGCCGGATCATATTTATCCATCGGGTAGATGCTGAAGTTGGTGGTACGGATATCCTTTGGATCGATGCCGAAATCGGTCAGTGCCTGGATGACTTTCTGGGTCTGTGCGTTGTTTTCGTCAACAGCCTCGGCTGCGGTCAGTTTTTCGCTATGAACGCCAATATTTGCGTATGCAATATCGGGGGCCAAATTCGCAACCCCGGTGCCGGTAACGCTTAGGCTGCGCTGGGGTGGCGGGGCTGCCTGCTGGATCGTTGTCGGTCCACAGGCACTCACCAGAAGCGCCAGGACGAACAATGAAGCAAATAAAATGGATCGGGTTTTCATCGTAGACTCCTTGTAAAAAATTTCCATGCTTGATAGACGCTGACCCTGGCAAAATGTTCCTGTAAATCTCTTTTATTACCTCGTTTTGCACGAAACGAACTCTTTCGCCGTACAACAGGCACGCAATCAGGGTATCTTGCGGGATTTTGTCCAAAAATCTGCTTAAATCCCAAAATTGGACAAAAAAGACCGCGATTTTCATGCCTATATAGGGTACTTACGTCCTAAAAACACCCAGATTTGGGGGATAAACCTCTTGTAATTTCGCGTGATTGCCTGTACAATCTTGATACATTTGTTCTAAGAATAAAGAATTTATTCCATGCCAGTTAATTTCCAGCAAATCTATACCCGCATTCGTGAGATCGCGCAGGGAGCCACCGAGAACAAAAAGGTTCTCGAAGAACGGCGCATCCTGGCACGCGAGCTTTTGGCCGTCTATGCCTCCGAGCTGGACTACCTCCGCGAAAAGGTGGAAAAAGCCAAGGAGGTGGATATCAACCTGCGTGTCGCGGTGCCGTTCAAGGAGTCCCTGGCTGCCTGTTTCCCGCCACCGGTGACAATTACCGACGCGACCATTATCGCTGCGGACGGTTCCCAGGTCAACCCGGACCGGCATGCCTCGGTCCAATTCTGCATCATCAACGTGGGCGTGATCGCCATGAAGCTGAGCTCCGGGCAGGCGCCGCTGGTCGAGGTTGAGACGGAACTATTATATGGCGATGATCTGCTCAAGAACGGCTCGCCCCTCTCGGAAGGCATGGTCGCCATGCGCCGCGACATCCATGAGCGCATCAAGCTGGACGAAGTCTCGCTGGGCCTCAGCGGACCGATCGTCAACCTGACCGATGGGACGCTGGAACTATGGGGAGCCAAAGGCGATGACCCGCAAGCCTATGCCAACTTCGTGGAGCAGTACCTGGGGGTGTTATCGCGTCTGTATGAGCGTGGCGTGGTCACAGCCGGTTATGTGGAAAAGCCCAGCGCCGACCTGGTGATCAACCTGCTGGAGATCGCCACGGCAGACGATGAGCAGATCCGCAAGCTGCGCGATTATCATCCCCTGCATGGAGTCAGTGACCGCTGGCTGTATGGCGAGCGCCAAAATCCGCTGCTGCCTCCAGGCCACCGCTCGGCGGTGTTCGGGCTGGCATCGGGTTCTGATAAGAAGTACAAAGGCGCTTTGTCCCTGCACTTCTTTTATTTAAATGTCGGCAGCGAGGGACATCCCTGGCCCGTGCGCGTCGAGATCCCAAAGTGGGTGGCTGAGGATTCGAAAAAGCTGGATCTATTACATGGTATTTTGATCGAACAGTGCAAAATGATGGGGAGCAGGCCATACCCATATCTCCTGCACCGCGCTCATGAGACCGCGGTGGTGAGATTTGAAGAAAAACAACAGATCGAACAACTGCTGGTACTGGAGCTTCACCGGATTCATGCGGAGGTGGATTCTGCCTCCAACAAGAGTTCGGCCAAGGCTTTAAAAGTAAATCGGTGATCACGGCACGATAACTGACCGGGCGAGGCTTTCTCGCCTTCCACCGTAGGCACCATTCCTATCGACCGTTTTGCGCATGCGCTGCGGTCCTTTATACGAATACGGAGGCAGAATGACACAAATCGAAATCGGGCGTCTACTGCGTGCAGGTACGACAGGGTTCACCGCGGGCTGCCGCGTATCACAGTTCACCGTGCCCACCTTTGGAGAGCTCGTGCGTGCCCCCCTGGGTGACTCCTACCAGGTGTATGGCCTTATTTACGATATCCACATCGACGATGATGGGCTCGTGCGCCAGCTTGTGACCTCGGAGAATATCAGCGATGAGGTGCTGAAGGACAACCGTGAGCGCCGCATCGTGCCGGTGGAGATGTCGGTGCTGGCGATCGGATATGAGCAGGATGGCAAGATCTATCACCTGCTCCCGCCCCGCCCCCCGCTCAGCCTGGACGTGATTTATCTGTGTGACGACGCGGATGTCTGCCGCTTCACCTCGGTGGGACGGTTCGGATACTTCCGGCACCTCCTGGGAGCAAAGGACACTCCAATCGGTGAGGTGATGGCCGCCCACCTGGGACAGGCTGCCCGCTGTCACGGGCATCATGGCGACGCCTGGAAGGAGCGGGCGACCCATGAGCTGATCACCCTGCTGCGGGACGATTACTCCACGCTCATGTCCGTGCTGGGCGCGTTGAGCGATGTAAGTGTTTAGTGTTGAACCGAAGGTGAGATAGATATGGAATACCCAACATCAACAACACGGACAGTCTTCCAGCCGGTACCCGCGGATGTGGAGCGCATGGGCAAGCTGGTCCTCAATGCAGCCTACAAGGTTCACACGACCCTGGGTCCCGGACTGCTCGAGGATGTTTACAAGACGGCAATGAAACATGTCCTGGAGAAGAGCAGCATCTCGGTCAAGACGGATGTCAAGCTGCCGATTCTGTTTGAAGGAGCAAAGCTGGATTCCGGCCTGCAGCTCGACATGCTGGTCGAGAAATGCGTGATCGTGGAGCTGAAGTCTGTCGAGCGGATGAGCCTGCTGTACGAAAAGCAAGTCACAACTTATTTAAGATTGAGTCATCTTCGTCTTGGATTTTTGATCAATTTCAACGTTCCCTATTTGAAGGATGGCATTAAGCGCGTTGTTGTTTAATTGTAAGAAAATTCCCGTCATTGCGAAGGCGGCGCACTTCCGCCCAAAATCGTCCCGGCTGATTGGTACCGGGAAGCAATCTAATATAAAATTAGCAAAAGACACCAGCGTTTGAGATTGCACCGGCAATGACGGGAGTAAAAAAGCACATGTCCAACTTTTCCTTCATCCAGATCACCGACCATCACCTGCTCGAAACGGAAGACCAGCTGCGCGAGGGCTTTAGTCCCGGTCATGCCCTGCGCATGGTGATGAAACACATCGCGGAGAACGTCGCCGAGAAAGCGGACTTCATCATCTCCACGGGTGACCTGGTGGAACCGGAATTGGACTCCCACTACCAGTGCGCGGTCCGGCTGCTGGGTGTGAGCTCCCCCGCCGCGCTGCCCGGCCCGCAGCACATCAACGTGGAAGGCCTGTCGAATTATCCGATGTACTTCCTGCCCGGCAACCACGATGACCGCACGCTGATGACACACTACTTCTTCCCCAATTCCAAAGCGCCCGGTTTGTATAACCTGACCTTTGTACACAAGGACGTGCAGTTTATCCTGATGGACTGGGGTGTTGAGTCAAAAGCCTGCTTCCTGCCCGAGACGCGCGAGTTCCTGGTGCAGGCGCTCCAGACCGACCTGCCCGTGGTGCTGATCTGCCACCAGCATGTCAAGCCCATCGGCGTCCGCTGGCTGGATAACTTCATCGCCGACGAGATCGACGATTTCTGGGATGTCCTTCTCCAGCCGGGCGTCAAGGAAAAGATCATGGGCATCCTTTGCGGCCACGCCCACATCACGTATGAAGAGGAATACAAAGGCATCCCGATCCTGGGCCTGCGCTCGACCGCCTTCCCCTTCGCCCGAGTGGACCATCCGCTGTTGATGCTGGCCCCGCCGCATTACAGGTATGTCAATATTAATGATGGAATTATGACTTCGAGAATATATAAAGTTCCAATCTAGGATTTCACCACAAAGTGTCACGAGGTGACACAAAGGAAAACAAAAGGTTTTTAAGCCTTCGTGAACCTTAGTGACCCTTCGTGGTAAAAAAAGAGGTTTACATGCAAAT
>JBLNAU010000561.1:0-6730 GCA_050259515.1 Syntrophothermus sp. | reverse complement strand
ATCCACTCAAAGTGGCGGGCCGTCTGGCTTGGATACGTATCTATTTGTGTGGCGTTGCCGGCTGTAATGCGAATATGGCGGTCACCTGCAATTATGACCCTGCAGGCTGATGTGGATATTTTACATGAATTACCTCTGAAATCCAGCAGTATATTGGTTTATTAAGATTAAGAAAAGTTACACCTTCTTTAAAGCAATGCCCCGGCGATTGCCGGGGCATTGCCAAACTTTATTCTCTTATCACTCTTATTCAGAGATATCCTTCACCACTTCGCCGGTCTTCTCCGGCTCGTCCATCCGGGTGGCGATATCGGCCTGGGCGATGATGCCCAGCAGCATGTTGCCATCGTCCACCACCGGGATGCGGCGGAGCTGGTGGGTTGACATCGCGTCCAGGGCAGTTTCGATGTCGTCATCATCCCGGCAGGTGATCACGTCAGTTGTCATCACCTCACTGACCTGGGTGGTCTGTGGGTCGCGTCCTTCTGCCACCACATGAATGGCGAGATCGCGGTCGGTGACAATGCCGACGAGTTTCTTTGCGTTGTGATTGTCTACGATCGGAACGGGACCGATATCGTTCTCCTTCATCAACCGGGCCACACTGGCGACGGTATCCTCAGGTCGTGCGCAAACGGGGTTTCGGGTCATTACCTCACTGCATTTGGTCATGATAATCAATCTCCTTTCTATAGTTAGCCTGTTCTTGGGGCGGATCGCTTTTAATACTTGTTACTGAAACAATCTGGCCACGACGAGAAGAGCGGCAATGATCAACAGGATTTGGATACTATTTCCCAGCCTAGCAATTCAGGCATATCCACCTCCCAAAGGACCACCAGCCACAGTATGATCAGGAGTAGGATCAATATTTCTATCACTCTATACTCCTTTCTGCTGCACGGCCTGCTCTGGAATCAAAACCCATCGCCGCCTTAATCTACTTAACGCCTGCTTAATCCATTTGTTACAAATTCGTCGCCGTACAGATGACATTTCCGGGGGCAGTCGAAAGGATGTAAAATTACGAAGTGCCGCAGCATTTTTCTAAAATGACCCCTGGACCTCAGCCACTGAATCTTTGTAAGAGGATTTATTTGGAGCACGGGCGGTAAGCCAACCATGTCACGACGGCAAATCTTTTCCCGGCGAACGAATCCACGGGGTTTCCGACTTCCTCTGGGATTGATCTTTGTTGTATTGTTGATTGTTTTATGCCTTTTGATCCCCTCCACTCCCCTTAATCTCTCCAACCAGGAGATCACTGAGAGACCGGCAGCCACCCTGCCTGCAACCTTCACAAAGCCTCCACCACCGACCAAGGAGCATATGGGCCGCATCATCTTTACCTGCACGCGCGGCGACTATAATCAGCTCTGCCTGACGTACGCCGATGGAACCGGATATCAGCAGCTCTCCAGCCTGGAAGCAAACAGTTATTATCCAGTTTATTCTCCGCAGGGGGGATCTGTGGTCTATGCCTCGAACCAGGATGGCGGATACTTTGATCTCTTTCTCTTTACCTTTGAAGGAAGTCAGCTGACGCGCCTGACCGAAAACATCGGGAACGTGGTCTCACCGACCTTCTCTCCCGATGGGAAGACGATCCTTTTTGCAAACCGGACCGGGGATGGTCCGACCTCGTTATGGACCGTGGATACAACAGGGAAGAACCCCAACCTTTTGTATTCCGGACCCTCCACCATTGTGGCAGTGGACTGGTCCCCAAAAGGCGATCAGATCGCGTTCGTCATGGCATCGGACCAGCCTGGTGCCTATGAGGTCTTCCTGATGAATCCGGATGGGAGCAATCTCAGGCAGTTGACGCGCGGTCTGCCGGGGATCGGTGGCAGCGTAGACTGGTCTCCGGATGGCAGGTCGCTCCTGATCTATGCCGGTTCGCCCGGTGATAAAAACGTCTTCATGATTGATGTGGGGGCAGAAACGGCTGCCCAGTTGACCAGTGGCGGGAACAATGGCTCGCCCACCTTCTCCCCCGATGGTCAGTGGATCGCCTTTATATCTTTGCGAAATAACGATCAGGCTGATATATTTATCATGCGCCCGGATGGATCAGATATCCGGCAGGTGACCACAAACCCTGAACCAGACTGGCAGCCTCAATGGGAACCATGATGATCATGGTGATTGACTGAAGAGGAATTATGAAAAGGCCCTTGATCTTTGCATTGCTGATTTTCATCCTGGCTGGCTGCAGCGGGCTGCCGATTTCCATTCCATTCCTGCAAACCCCCGCGCCGCCTGTCTCTCCGCAGCCGACGGTCACCCCGTATGCGCTGCAAACCCTTCCGCCCAGTAATACCCCCGATCTCTTTGTGATCAATACTGCCGGTCCTGCGATTGACACCACGGGGACGTCGATGGTCACAGCCACGCTGGTCCCTACATTGACCCCCACCTTTCGTCCAACGATCACCCTTGAGCCGCTGGACCCGACGTTGTTCACTCCTTCCCCCAACGTCTTTCTGAATGTGCAAAGAAATACCAGCCAGCTCGTCTGGGGATATACCTGTGCTGGAGATCGCTCGATCCGGTTTATTGCGCAGGTACAGCCGGTCCGCAGGCTTCGTTATGTAACCCTGTGGTATCGACTGCAGGATAAATACAGTGGGCGCGGTACGGCCTGGGGAGGAGGTGCGATCATGAGTGATAACGATCAGGGAACTTATTTTTATGATCTTCAGTTGAGCCAGATCCGCAATTACCGCCGCTACCAGGACGCCTGGCTGCAGTACCAGCTGGTGGCTTCCACCGCCACACGAAAGGTGCTCGGACGCTCAGTGGTCTCCCGGGCCGATGTGTCGCTGACGAATTGCAATGTGCTTTTCCCCTGACCGGACTTTTCAATAGAGCTGCAAAAGGTATTCAATGAAGAACCTTCCTTCCATCCTTGTTCTCTCGCTCCTCCTTTCAAGCTGTGCCTCGCTTTCAGATGTCACAAAGCTGATTTGGACGCCCACTCCTGTCCCTGTAGCAGCGACGCCGACAGCCACGCCAAGCATTACCCCCGCGCCGACACGGAACCTGTTTGCAACCTCCACCAGTACCCCGTTGACCTTTACGCCAACGGTCACCCAGCTCGGAGCGGAGAATTTTACCCCCACCGGCACAGCGACCGACTTTCCGATCCCCTATATCACTCCCGGTCTGCCTCCGGGTGCTGCGAGTGACACATACTTCACACCTGTGACGACGGGTTTCCTGGCGGTTTTGCTCTCCAACAATCAGATGTTCTGGAATAACGGTCCCTGCGAGCCGCGCGAAATAAAAGTGTCTGCTTTTGTGGAGGATACTGCGAATACGGACCAGGTTCTATTGTTCACCCGCTTGCGCGAAAAGAAGGATACTCTGCTGGTTACAGACTGGAATTCGGGTGCGATCATGGTCAAGGGCGACAACGGCTCCTATAATTACACCATCCATACCTGGAATCTCGACCAATATTACTGGTTCACGAATGCCTGGCTCGAATATCAGCTTGTTTCCACCGATAAGGATTTCAATGTGCTCGCACGGACCCCGGTATACGACCACAATCTCTCGCTGGTGATGTGCCACCCGCTTCAATAATCCACAATTCTCTTCTTTTTTTCGCCTCCCGGACCTGCTTCCATTTAGAAACTATTTTCTTCCGAGAGAAAAGGAGATTAAGGTTGGGTGATTAAAAACGTACTATACTTAAAATGAAAGGTTCTTCAGTGGAAACATTCTGTATGACAGGCTAGAGAGTCACATGCCGTATGTTTCCCGATAAGTCATAGCCAGGCACGACGGGGTCAAGCGAAAAGCATCGTCCTGGCTGACCGATTTTTCCAAAGCGGGAGGGAGTGTGCCATGCCGGTGTTGATTCTCATCGTTGTTGTGATCATCGTAGGAGTGGCCATCGCTTTGCGCAGCACGCCATCGAAGGGACAGGATGCCTTTTTAGGTATAGAGAGGGCCAGCCCTACGCTGGGCCTGTGGTGCCTTGTGTGCGGACTCATTGCCGCTGTCAGCGTTGTGATGGTCGGACAGGCAACGTATGGGTGGGTGTCGGGATTCGATCCGCCAGGATGGCTTCGGATTCTGGCGTTCTGGATGTTTCCTGTTAGCGTTATTGCTTCTGTCATCCTTGGAGCATTGTCCTTGAAGCGGCATTCGAGACGCATCCTGGGAGCTACAGGTCTGGCTCTCGATCTGCTTTCGGTCGGCGCTTTCTTCGCCATGCTGGCGTCTGTGGAATAGCAGGCTACCAGTGCCCTCGAAGCCCGTTGAAAAATTACATATAGAAAATGCTCGGAGCGCTGGTCTAAAGCCGGCATAGGGGTGCCGCTCATTTACCGCGATAAGACAGAAAAGCCCACCAATCATCAAATGAAAGGTGGGCTTTTTTATTGCTTGTCTACATGAAGTGAAGCAATTGCTTCAAGAGACACTATGGACAGGTGGGGAACTTGAACGATCCGATGCGGGTCTGCCAGTTATTGCTGACGGTCTCATAATACTCGGTTGTGAACCAGAAGGTGCAATCGTCGTTCGGGTCAACCGACATGGAGGCGTAATCGCCCCAGCGGTTGTAGCCGCCGGATTGTGATCCTGTCCCTTCGATCATGCTGGCTTCGGTCTGGCCGAGTGAGCCGAGCGCGTCGGTGGAAAGACGACCGGCATAGCGGATCGCCGGGTATAGGGTGGAGCTGGAGACGCTGTACCCAATGGCCATGTCACCGTTCTTGTTGACGGCCAGGCTGGGCATGAAGCGATAGCTGCCATCCGGTGCATAGGTCCCCTGCTGGTACACGGCCGGCGTGCCGCTCATCCCGCGCACTTCCATCCAGCGGATGCCGGTGGACGATCCGGACACGACGGTGCGCGAGACCCACAGGGATTCGGTGCCGTTGATGTTGCGGTATTGCAGCCAGGTCATCAGGCGGTCGCCAAGGGTGTCCACTTTTTCGGTGCTGCCCTTTTGAGGAACGATGCTCGAAGAGGGACGGGTGAACGAGGCAACATTGAAGCTGACCGGGCCGGTCAAAGTGGACGAGGACGGTGTGGTCCAGTTGACCTTGAACTTCCACAGCTTCATACTGGTATTTGAGCCATAATCGGACATGAAGTATTCAGGCGTACCGGAAGGAGCCGCGGCACCTTTAAGGTTGGCAGGCAGCAGACTAAAGTAGGATGTGCCCAGGGTAAAGGCGACCGAGCGCAGCGGTGCACCGCTGATCAAATCATCGCGGTTCAAAGCCCAGAGCTTGGCACCGGAATAAGTGCGTCCGCGCTTGAACATATTGGCCGACATGTAAATGCCGTCGTTCCAGATTCCCAGCTTGGGATAGTCGTTCAGGCTGGCAGTATCCGCCACGACCGTATACAGCCACCAGCCGCCGCTTACCGGGTCGCCACTCTTGGAGACGGCGATACACTCATAGTAAGGAGGGCTGCTCTGGCCGGCGAAAGCAAAGTCCGTGATGATCCAGCGGCCGGAAACCTGGTCATACAGCACAACCGGATCGCCATAGTTGTATTTGGCACAGGCGTCTGTGGAGGCGAGACCCTGACCAAGGAAGAAGTTGTTGAAGGTAAAGGCAGCCAGGCGGTTTCCACTGGCCTTGTCGAAAATGCCAACGGATGTATTCACGGCCTGGATATAGTGGTTGGGACCGACATCCCCATGTGTATCAGGGGGCCAGCCAGCGCCGTAGTTCTGCAGGTCCAGTCCCTTGAACGATCCAAGCGGAGCCGGAGCGGGAGCGGCCAGGGCGGCGGGACCGGTCTGGGCGACAGAGTCGATCCCGTTCCCGTTCGGACCGGCATTGGGCGGGGTGCCCATTTCACGAGCGGGCTTCTTGTCCTTTGGACCGGTCTGCGGGAGCTCGCGCAGATCCTTGTCGAACGAAACAGCAGGGCGGTGTGTCTCCACGATTGGGCCGACAATATCCGTGGTTGGCGGGCCTTCCAGGCGGGCTACTTCGTGTTCTTCACTTTCCATCCCCAGCATGCGCGGCACTTCATAGGCAACCTCGGACCCCGCCTCCGAGAAAAACGCCAGCACTGGCACGATAACCAAAGCCAGGATCATCAATCCGATGAAGATCCCTTTCAATGCTCTCTTGGACATTTTGTGTTCTCCTCACAAAAATTCTTCAAATGATTTGGACGCAATTGGAACGAATGGACATCTATGGAAATGGAATGTTTTATCGATGATGCCTGGCAGCTCCTCCTTTGGAACCTTACGACACTTCCGGTTTAACGAAAAAAACGCCCCGGAAGGCGTTTATAAAAACATTAATAGGTGAGGGTGCGATGAAGTGCCGTAATATTATCCTGGAAAAAATATTTGCAGCATTCTACCCTTATTGCTCCCATTGTCAAGAGATTAAAAAGTTACAATTTACATAGGCCTTTCAACAATCTATTGATCTGCTCAAAGCTGTCAACGTTATGCAAATATCCCGAAAATAAAATGTTGGCGGAACTCAGTCCGCCAACATTTTATTCAACAGGCGTTAACGATCGAAAGCTGTTACTGGCAGCCGGGGAACTTAAAGGATGCGATCTTCGTGCTCCAGTTCCAGGTACCATTTGCCTTCAGGTATTCCGTCGTGTACCAGAAGGTGCAGTCATCCACTGGATCCACGGTCATGGCGCTGTAATCGCCCCAGCGGTGCAGGGTCCCGGTCTGGGAGCCGGTGCCGGCCTGGATGATGTTCTCGGTCTGCATCGTGCC
>JBLNAU010000560.1:0-5503 GCA_050259515.1 Syntrophothermus sp. | reverse complement strand
GCAGCAAAAGGAAGCGTATGAGCACCTCCGCAAACTGCTCGAGGACTCGGTGATCTTTTACAGGAGTCACCTGCTTGCCAATCCGGATGTCCTGAGTTATCTGCGCCAGAAACGCGGGTTGACCGACTCCACCATCGAGACATTTGGTCTGGGTTATGCACCGAAAGCCTGGGACGTGGCCATCAACCATTTCACTCAGCGCGGCTACAAAATGAAGGATCTCATCGAAGTCGGGCTGGTTTCTGAGCGGGAGGGCGGCGGATATTACGACCGCTTTCGGAACCGGATCATGATCCCCATCCGCGACGCGACCCGGCGCATGACGGGTTTCGGCGCGCGCATCGTGGATCCGAACGATATTCCCAAGTTCCTGAATTCTCCTGAAACAGTTCTGTTCACCAAGGGCCGCCTGCTTTATGGGCTCGACCGGGCTCACAAGGCCATCCGGGCAACGGACCAGGCAGTGATCGTGGAAGGCTACCTGGATGTCATCGCCCTGCACCAGGCGGGCTATGAGAATGTCGTTTCTCCAATGGGCACGGCGCTGACCGAGGACCAGCTGCGCCTGCTCAAAAAATTCACCCGCCGGATCGTGCTTGCCCTCGACCCGGATACCGCCGGTCAAAAGGCCATTTTACGCGGTCTGGATGCAGCCCGCGCCGCCATGGATCGGGAAGGAGAGCTCGACTTTGATCCCCGCGGACTGTTGCGAGAAGAAGCACGCCTGCAGGCCGATCTGCGTGTGGCCGCTCTCCCTGATAACCTGGATCCGGACGAGATCGTCGCGCGCAACCGGGAGGAGTGGGCCCATATCATTGAAAATGCGAAGCCGATCGTCGAGCATGTCATGATCTCGCTCGGCGAAGGCCGCGACCTGAATGATCACAGGGTCGTCAATGAGATCGCAGACCAGGTTTTGCCCTTGATCCAGGACCTTCCCTCCCCGGCTGACCGGGAATTCTTCACCCAGCGGCTGGCGCGCTACTTGCGCGTGGACGAGCGCGCCTTTATCGGGACGCAGGTCCAGGCGCCGCGTATCAAACAGCCTGCCAGGCGCATCCCGCAGAAACAGGTGGTTTCCAAGGAAAAACCGGTGGTCACGGTCTCGTCCAGTAAAATGGTCGAGGAATATATCATCGGCGTGCTCTTCCGCCGTCCGGAGCTGCTGTACCGCCTCGACCGGTGGCTGCAGCAGTTTGGACTGGTCGCGCTGGCCGTCCAGGATTTCGAATATACCGACCACCAGATGATGTTCCATCTGATCCGTGAATCGGTGGAACAGGATAAGACGGAGCATCATGATTTTGTGGTGGGTGCCGTCCCCGAATCGCTGCAGGGGCTTTCGCGGGAGCTTTTCGCACAAACCGAAAAGATGGAGCGCATGGATGAAAAGCTTTTGGAGGAGCTGTTGCGCGGTGTGATCAAGCTGCGGCGCATCGCCGCCGGAGAAAATTTGAACCAGCTGCGTTTTCTGCAGGAAGAGGCGCATCAGTCCGGCGATTTGCGAGCATCCTCCTACCAGCATCTGGTGTTACAGAATACAAAGCTCCTGAGGGATTTGGACCAGGCATCTCGCAAGATGTCCCTTAAAAAACTGGAATAGAATCAGTTCGTGTACCCTATCCTTTATAAGGTCGTCTGGTAGAGAAAGGATCTATGGCTCCGAAAAAAGAAACAACCCCCGAAGGTAAAGCAGATCTAAAGCGTGACAAGGCGCAGGCCGCCCCGCGCGACATGGACGACGAATTCGATGAGATGGATGGGGGCGTTCAGGAGGCCGTTACAACGGACGTGAATGATTTTCCTGAAATGGGGGCCATGGAGGATGAAGTGGGCGAGCCTCATGGAGGCGCGCTCCTGCAGGATGAAGAGCTTCTCGAAGAGGACATTGTTCCCATCAAGAATCCCGAGGTGGCAGCGGAATTGTCCGAGGATCCGGTGCGGCTTTATCTGCGCAATATCGGCCAGTTCAAGCTGTTGGATTCCGACAGCGAGTTTCGCCTTGCAACGATGATCGAGGCCAACCGGATCGTAGCCACCTACCGGCGCCGCCCGCTTCGCAAAAATCTTTCCACCACCTGCGCCATTTATCATTCCCTGCTCGCCGACACGGTGACCTCCTGGAGCCGCCTGCTGGAGGATGCCGAGCGCCTCAACCATGAGCCGCCGGATCTGGGCCTCATCCTTTCCGAGTCGCAGGCTTTGCATGCCGGCTGGGGATCGGAACAGCCCTCGTATTTACGGGCTTTCCTCGACAATGGGATGTGGGGAACGGATGAGCTTTGGAATGAGATCGCCCGCCAGGCATACAGTGTCTTCCTGGGCCTGTATCTGCTTCCGTTAAGTTATGCGAGCTGGCTGCTGGAGCACATTAACCAATATCACAATTTCCCCAACCAGCGCACGCTCTTCCGGAATCTGCCTTCCGATTATGATCTGCAGTGCGAGCTGGATGCTGCCCAGCAGCGCGGCGTGGACGCCAATCATTCCCTGATCAGCGCCAACCTGCGGCTGGTCGTCAGTGTTGCCAAGCGTTATCTGGGGCGCGGCATTAACTTCCTCGATTTGATCCAGGAGGGCAACATGGGGCTTTTGCGGGCCGTGGGCAAGTTCGACCCGCGGCGCGGTTTCAAGTTCAGCACCTACGCCACCTGGTGGATCCGGCAGTCGATCAACCGCTCCATTGCCGAGCAGGCGCGCACGATCCGCATCCCGGTGCATTTGTTTGAATCGATCACCCGCATCCTGCGCACACAGCGCATGCTGACCCAGGAGCTGGGACGTGACCCCACCAGCGAGGAGCTGGTTCTGGAGTTGGGCTATCTCCCCGCTTCGGACGTACAGGCCATCCTGCGTGCGCATTCGGAGGAAAAGCAGCTCGAGCCCGATCTGCAGCGCCGCCTGGATATTGCCACGCAGAAGATCGACCGTGTCCTGCGCTCTGCGGAGGAACCCGTGTCGATCGACGGCCCGGTGGGGGATGAGGAATCCAGCTCGCTGGGTGACTTTATCGAGGATGAAGACGCGCTTTCCCCCATGGACGCGGCTGCCCGCCAGATGCTGCGTGAGCAGGTCCAGAGTGCCCTTACCTCGCTTTCAGACCGCGAGCGGGATGTGCTGGAACTGCGTTTTGGCTTGAAGGATGGCAAGGATCACACCCTCGAAGAGGTCAGCCGTCATTTCGATGTGACCCGTGAGCGCATCCGCCAGATCGAAGCGAAGGCGCTGAGAAAGCTGCGACACCCTTCACGAAGCAGGCAGCTCCGTGATTATCTTGGATAAATTTGTAGGTCACGCTTCAAGCGTGACCTACAAATTTAAAGGAAGTCAGTGTTCCCGCAGACTTAAACCAATATGATAAATATCATCAATTTTGTGAAAAGTGACACTTTCTCTGGCCCTTTAAAAACGGTTATGTTATACTTCGCCGAACGTGCCAAGATGCACAAATATCGTCCGTTAAGGGCGTTTTCCCGAAGGATACGGTGACTAGTGAGGTGTGAGGATGATTGAGTATATCGCCATCGGATTAATGGTCGTTCTTGCGACCGCGGTCGCGTTGATCGCCATTGGCTTGGGGACAATCTTCGGACCCAGAAAAGAATCAGCAGCAAAATCGATGCCCTACGAATCGGGTATGAATCCATACGGGGAAGGGACACGGCGCATGCCGATTCGTTTCTATCTGGTAGCCGTTTTATTCATCCTCTTCGACATCGAAGTGGTCTTTTTCCTGCCATGGGCCATCACGTTCCGCCAGCTTGGTTTGTTCGGGTTGGTCGAGATGGTCATCTTTATCGGGATATTACTGGTTGGGTATGTGTACGCCTGGAAGAAAGGAGCTTTGGAATGGGAGTAGAGCAGAAACTCGGCAACATGGGCGTGGTAACGACCAAGCTCGAAGATCTTGTGAACTGGTCGCGCACGAACGCCATGTGGCCGATGCTGTTTGGTCTGGCCTGCTGCGCCATTGAGATGATGGCTGCACAGGCTTCACAATATGATATGAGCCGCTTCGGCATGGAGCTGATGCGAGCCAGCCCGCGCCAGTCGGACCTGATGATCGTCGCCGGACGGGTCTCACGCAAGATGGCGCCCGTCCTGCGCCGCCTGTACGATCAGATGCCCGAGCCCAAGTGGGTGATCGCCATGGGCGACTGCGCCTCGTGCACCGGTGTGTTCAATAACTATTCCCTGGTGCAGGGCGTGGATGAAGTTGTACCGGTGGATGTCTATGTGGCCGGCTGCCCGCCTCGCCCTGAAGCTTTGATCCATGGTGTGGTGACGCTGTACGAAAAGGTGAAGGCCGATCGATTCATTGAGCGGGTTGAAGAAAAATAAAACCATTCCTGGTTGGGACATTTCATGAAATACCCGAACCGGAAATGAGGGTTTGATCAATTATGGATACAAAACTGGAACCCATCGTTCAAGCTCTGCAGGAAAAATACAGCACTTCCATTGAGGAATTCCGCAATGAGGTGCATGTGTTTCTTAATTCGGCAGACATCATCGCAGCGCTGACTCTCCTGCGCGATAAATATGATTTCGAGCTGCTGTCCACCCTGACAGCCACGGATTACTGGCCTCAACAGGCGCCGCGCTACCATGTCATCTATCAGTTATCCTCGCTTGCCCGCAATACGACCCTTCAATTACGAGTCCCTGTCGATGGGGCTGATCCACGGATCCCGACCGCGACGGGTGTCTATGAAGTGGCAAATTGGCGCGAGCGTGAGCTGAAGGATATGTTCGGCATTATCCCGGAAGGCCATCCCGATCCCCGCATTCTTTTACTGCCTGAGGACTGGGACGAAAAGCATCCGCTGCGCAAGGATTTCCCCCTTGGATATGAAGAAGTGCAGTTCACTTTTAATTTTGAGGATATTGATTTGCGTAAGCCGTACGCAAAGGAATAACTATGTCACAGCTTGAAGAAGTTAGCATAGATCTCTATAAGAATCTCGTGTCGGAGCGGGCCCTGGCTGGGGAGACCATGCTGCTGAACATGGGGCCGCAGCATCCCTCCACGCACGGCGTTCTCCGGCTTTTACTGGAGCTCGATGGCGAGACGATCATCACCGCCATCCCGGATATCGGGTATCTCCATACCGGTGTGGAAAAGAACATGGAGGCCAAGACCTACGTCAAGGCCGAAGTGATGAGCGACCGGCTCGATTACATGAACAACATGGGCAACAACCTGGCCTATTGTATGGCAGTCGAGAAGCTGGTCGACCTGGATGTGCCTCCACGGGCACAGGCCCTGCGTGTGATTCTGACCGAGCTGGAGCGGATCAATTCCCACCTGGTGTGGGTGGGTACATTTGGCCTGGACCTGGCGGCGATGTCCATGTTCCTGTACGCGTTCCGCGAGCGCGAGATGATCCTGGATATCAAGGAGCTGATCTCCGGTCAGCGTATGATGACCACCTACTTCCGCCCGGGCGGCGTATGGCGCGATGTACCGGTGGAGTTCGAGACCGCGGTGCGCAACTTCTTG
>JBLNAU010000559.1:0-5911 GCA_050259515.1 Syntrophothermus sp. | reverse complement strand
CGAAATTGTCATTATTTTTTGGTGACATTCTCTCTTCTCAAAGGTAAAAAAGGGTATTCACCACTTCTAAAACCCGCGCAAATGCGTGCTCTCGCGGCGCGGCAACCCGGCCGCAGGAGTACGCCGGAGCACCACGTATCTCAGTCCATGTTGCTCGCAGAATTCCCGTTTCTCCGGTTTATCCCCATCTTCATTAACCACGTACATGTCGGGCCGGATCGCTTCGATCTCGGGTTCTGCATCCATCCAGCCTCGGCCCGTGGAGACCAGGGCCTGTTTAACGAAGCGGATCGATGCCGCCATATAACGACGCTCCTCCTGGGAGAACAAGGGATGACCTTCTCCTTTCAGCAGCCGTACATTCTTGTCGTGTCCAACCACAACATACAGGTCGCCCAGGCCTGATGTCTCTTCGAAAAAGCGTACATGTCCCGAATGGAACCAGTCAAAACACCCGGTCACCAGGACCTTGGGATTTGAATATGCCTCATTCTCGTTTAATTTAATCACTGGGAAGCCATCCAGGGATGATTCCTTGATTGCGCTGTAACGTATACCTGCGGACGAAGAAAACTGTCGTTTTGCTGAAGTGTCTTCGTTTTCTCGAACAACCCACAGATCCGGACGAAATCCATTAACTTCTGGCAGCTCCTCTGCGCTTGCGAGATCATCCACGATCCAGACCTTTGAAACATAGCGAACAGCTTCCAGAAAATACTTGCGCTCCTGCCGCGGAAATTTAAGATCAGCGCCTGTCAGCCTCTTAACCACTGTATCTGACCACAAATAAACATGAAGAGGTCCGCTCCTGGCCGCCTCTTCAAGAAAACGCACATCGCGGGAGCGCATATCATCGAAACTTCCGCTAACGACGACGTTCCCCATTAGGCTACTCGCACCTTCACTTGAAAACCGCCGGGGACCGGCTCATCAGAGGCCACATAGATATATCCGCCGCCACAGCCTGAATACATGGCTCCGTAATAGCAATTCTGGTAAAAGCTCAGGATCTCCAGTAAATCGAGGCTGAGGGTTGAATGGTACAACGTATCCGGCAGAATGGCATCCCAGCAGGCCGTGCAGTCATTCATGGATTTACCCAATGCTGCTGCATCTTTCGCCAGGATGGCATCATAGCAATCCCGGCCTGTCTGGCCGAGACGCCGGATCCATTCCGGGTCCAGATTTTGCTGCTCCAGAGGATCATATCCGGGAGGCCGTTGGGCGATCGGTACCATATAAATATGCTTTTCAAGCCATTGGACGATTTCCGGGTCGGTGTTGGATTCGATATGCCTCGGGAAATAGCCGCCTTCGTAATGGAAATCATAGTCCAGGCGATTAATGCCCGGATAAATGATCCCGGCCATATCCTGCGAACCAGAAGGAGCCGTACGCCATTGATTCTCTGCAGCATAGGCCTCTCTTACCAGCTCCATCGGGTTTCGTTCCGGGATCCGCCCATTCCAGATCTTCATCATGACTTTACGGGTGCTGGTCCCCATCCCGCAGCGATCCATAAAGCGCATGGTTGGCTGGAGGCTGACCACCACCATCGAACCGAACGAATCCGGATTATGGCGGGAGATTAATGGCTGATCGATCCACCCACCTGCAAGGGCCATGCGGTAGGGGATCTCGCCAATCACTTCGGTAATCATTGTTTTCTTTTCCAGGGTTGTCATAGCCGTCTTCGATGCCAGTTCATCAATCTTAGTGATGGCCCGCGGGAACAAGCTGGCCATCCTTGCGGCTCTGATATTGTTCACGGATCCACTGATAGGTTTTTTCCAATCCGACCTGCAGAGGCGTGCTGGGCTCCCAACCCAGCACTTGCTGGATGAAAGTGTTATCGCTGTTTCGACCCGCCACACCCTTGGGCGCGTTCAGATCGTAACGGCGTTCCAGTTTTACACCGGCGATATTCTCGATCATATCCACCAGCATGTTAATGGAGACCAGTTCATTGGATCCCAGATTGATGGGCGTCGCAATCAAGTCGTCACAGTGGGTGATCATGTCAATGCCTTTGACGCAGTCATCAATGTACATAAAGCTGCGGGTCTGGCTGCCGTCGCCCCAGATATCGATCTCCAGCTTGCCGGTCTCCATGGCTTCGATCACCTTGCGGGTCAGGGCGGCAGGGGCTTTCTCGCGGCCGCCATCCCAGGTTCCATTGGGACCATACACATTATGGAAGCGGGCGATTGCCGTCTTCATTTTGCGCTCCGCCCAATATTCCTGGCATATCATTTCGGACATCAGCTTTTCCCATCCATAGCCGCGCTCCGCCATGGCCGGATATGCGTCAGACTCTTTAAGGGCCCGTACATTGGGATCCTTTTGTAGATCTGTGTTATAGGCACAGGCGGAGGAGGAGAAGAAATAGCGGTCCACTCCTGCCTTGTATGCTTCCTCGATCAAATTGGTATTGATCAGAATGCTGCGCAGGCATTCCACCCGATAGCGCTCAATAAAGCCCATGCCGCCCATATCGGCTGCCAGATTATAGACTTCCAGGGCGCCTTCGACTGCCCGCTTGCAATTCTCGACCAGGCTGAGATCCATCGAAAGGCTCTCCACGCCTGGGACGCGTTGATACCATTCAGGCAATGGCTTCTTGTCGATCGCCCGGATGCGGGTATAACCCTGATCGGCAAAATATCGAACCAGGGAGCCGGCAATAAATCCGCCGGCACCGGCCACAACGATCAAGTCATCCTTTTTCAGGGTAGTTGCAGCAGTAGGGTTTATGTTCATATCTTCTCCTTATTCGCCCGATAGAGTAACGCTATCACATGGGCTGAAAAAATTTTTAACGCGTTTCAGGCTCGATGGTGCCCACTGGATCGACGGACGATGATCTCCGTGGGTAAGACAATTTCCTGAACGGTCTTTTCCATCTGTCCGGATATTCTTTTCAGTAATAGATCGGTCGCCTGTCTGCCCATTTCGTAAGCGGGCTGGGTGGCGACTGTCAAAAATGGATCAATGATGAGCGATTCAGGCAGGTCATCAAATCCAACAACCGACACATCCTCCGGCACTCTCAACCCGACATCTCGAAGAGCTTTGAGGATCCCGATCGAAATAAAGTTGTTGCCACCCAGGATGGCTGTCGGACGTGGCTGCATGGAAAATGCCTGTTGCGCCAGTTTATATCCGCTGGTTTGGGTGAATGAGCCGTAATAGACCTGGATAAATTCCTCAAGCCCCGCTTCCTTCATAGCCCGCCGATACCCGGATGCACGGTCCTGTGCAGTGGATATCTCCTGCGGTCCCGTAATGGTAACAATATTCCGGTGTCCTATTTCGAATAAATGCCTGGTTAGGTCGTAGGCTCCCTGTTCTGAGTCACCACGGACCAGATCCACCTCGATATTCGGGAGGGTCCGGTCGATCAACACAAATGGAATGTCATTGGATTGCAGGAATTGGATGGATTTGGAATTGCCACAAGCCGGTACGAGTAGGACCCCATCCACCTGCTTTTGAACGAGAATATTGATATATTTTTCTTCTTCGCGTTCCGATTCATCTGTGTTGCAGTAGATCACTGTATAGTCCAGGTTGCTGGCCGTATCTTCCACCCCCCGGGCAATCATTGTAAAGAACGGATTGGTAATGTCCGTCATGACCAGTGCCAGAGTATGGGTACGCTTGGACCTTAATCCCCTGGCCAGGGTGTTGGGAACATATCCAAGGGTCGCTACTGCATCTTCCACGCGGGCGCGCGTTTCCTCACTGGCGTACCCGGAGTGATTGAGCACTCTGGACACCGTGATGGGAGCGACTCCCGCAAGCTTGGCAACATCCTGGATGGTCGGCATATGGTTCAAAAAGAAGGTATGGTATCGTTACCATGGTAACGATACCATACCTGACAATCACAGTCAATCCCTTTATGAGATGCTCCCTATTCGCCTGTTACAACAAGGGTGAGGCCAGACGGGCGGTCGAATTCAAGAGACGGCGCCAGAGAGGAGAAGTCTGATATTTCTCAGCGGTGAAGACTTCACAACACTCGATATCATTCTCGAAGTCAGCCGCCAGCTCACGCGCGATTTCCGAATCGTACACGACCGCCATCGCTTCGTAATTTATATAGAAACTGCGGATGTCAAAGTTCGCAGTTCCAATGGCACAGACCTGCGAATCCACATTGATCGTTTTGCTGTGGAAATATCCCTTGTTGTACAAATAAACCTTGGCTCCAGCGCGCACCACTTCCGACAGATAGGTGAAAGAGGCACGGTGGGCCAGTTCAAGAGCCGTACCATGCTTGGAGACCATGATCTCCACTTGAATGCCGGATAAGGCAGCGGCCTTGATCGCCTCGAGGAGGCTTTCATCCGGTACGAAGAAAGGCGACTGAATCTGAACCTTCCTCTCGGTGGTCATGATCATGAAGAAATATAGCTGCTGCATGGCCTTCCACTGCGAGTCGGGTCCGCCCAGGGTAATCTGCACAGGAGTGATCGGCAGTTGGCTTAGATCCTGTTTTGGAAAGTAGGTCTCAGAGTCGAAGATCTCCCTTGTCGTGTTATACCAGCTTACCGCAAAGGAAGACTGGAGCGCCAGCGCAGCCTCCCCCTCAATTCTCAAATGCGTATCGCGCCAGGAGCCGAGACGGTTTCCGCCCGGAAGCTGTTCCTTATCCAGGTTCATGCCGCCAATGTAACCTATCCTTCCATCAATCACAACGATCTTCCGATGACTGCGGTAGTTGGCGGAATGCAGCCGGCCGATTCTCATGTAGACCTGGTACGGATAGATCTCCACCCCGGCATCCCTCAGATCCTGGATATATTCCCTGCTGACCTTCAGGCAGGAGGCGTCCGCCAGCGCGTGGACTTTGACCCCGGCCTTTGACCGCTCGATTAATGCATCCTTGAGCTGGATCGTAAATTCGTCCTCCGTCCAGATGTAGTACAGCAAATGGATGGATGATTGAGCGCTACGCACATCCTCCAGCAAACGCGGATATTTTTCTGTGACGTCCTGCAGGATTTCCACCCGGTTATAGATCGTCAGCAGGGAGGGAGAATTCTTTTTTACCAGGGCAAGCAATTTTTTTCGGTACGACTCGGGCTTCTTGCGCATGACAATTTCAGCATACTCCTCCTGCGCATCCAGAAGAGGCTTGATCGCTTCTCCATAGAGAGAGGAGAATCCCCCGATCCGGGCCAGCCGATTCTCTTTACTAAATGCCTTATATCCACGCCCAAACATGATATAGATAATGAACCCCAGGATTGGGAATGTGAACATCAAAAACAGCCAGGCAATCGTGGATTGAGGAGAACGATTGTCCAGAACAATAACGCCCACCACAATGACGGCATAAATAAAGATCAATACGGGGATGATTTGTGAAAGGGTAATGGTGATCGAAGAGAGGTCCAATATATCTCCCACGAGCTTGTAAATAGATTCCTACGCGAACCCAGGCATGAGCCAGGTGTCATTAATTATAATGCGTACAGGAATGACCTCTCCAGGGGCTTCTAGAGCCCTATCAATCTCTGGGCCTGTTCCGGCAGTGTATCCATACCCTGATGGAGCTCCCATATTTCCACGTGATGTACAGGCCGGCCCGGGAGGAGTTTCGTGAGCGGAGCGAGTGTCTCAAGCTCAATAAATCCAGGACAACAATAAATTTCCGAATTGCTGTTGTTATCCGGATGAGAGAGGTCGGGATGGACCTCAAAAGTTTTCCGAAACAGGGTATCTTCGATCCAATACGCCATCCAGCCATGCGGATTGAAGTATCCCATTTTGAACGGCGGCTTTGGCTCGCCCTTATATAAAATGAAATCATCATACATTTCTAACCGGGGATCATTTATGCTGGCATAGGGCCAGAGGGAAAACTGTCGATTTGGCAGTAGACCAGCCGGATCTGCATTTC
>JBLNAU010000558.1:0-2561 GCA_050259515.1 Syntrophothermus sp. | reverse complement strand
TTCTCATTGCGACATCCGCTGCCCCAAGGAGTTGTACCGCGCTCTCGAAGCGCTTCTCGGAGTTCGCAACACTCGCGAAACCAATCAAGCATTCGGGCAGTTGATTAAAAACACCGATTTCCCGTTCAAAGCTCAAACATTCCGTGTACCAGGCTTTGGCACGGGCATAGTCGCCTTCCATGACAGCAAGAGCTCCCAGTATCCATAACGGCTCGTCTCTCAGATAAAAATTCAGTTTTCGGAAAAAGGGAAGTGTTTCTTCGCAGAGCAGTCGGGCATCCGCATATCTGCCTTCCTCTTGTGCAATCCCTGCCAGGTGGATATGGTTGTTTTTAGCCCGGATATGATCTCCACACTCGAGAAATAGGGAACGACTTTTTTCAAATGTTTTTCGTGCACTCGTTGAATCACCCTGCTTGTGCAGCCGGACAGCAACACCGAACAGGATATGAGCCATCATCCAGCGATCGTTCGCCTCTTGAAATATGACAAGGTTCTCGCGGAATACGACAATCGGATCATATGTAGGATCTGAATTCATCTGGATATAGTTTTCCAAAATTCTCGCCTTCGCCACTTTTACCTTGTAGGAAGGGCCAAGTTGCAGCCACAGGGATTCACTCTGTTTTATATTCCGGTTGGCAGCAGCGAAATCAGGCAGCCACCATTCCAACGTAGCGGTGGCACAGTATCCTGCGGCGAGTACATCCATCCGGGCTGTGGCTTGTGATCTGACAAGCAGGTGTTCCAGGAACTGACACCCTTCCTTCAAATGGCCTCGGATGAACCAGAAGCCCCCCGCATCTGCAACCAGATCGCTAGCCAGGGAGAGTCCGGCTTGGACGGAGCTGCCTTGCAGCGCCCAGGTCAGAGCGGCGCGCACATTATCGAGCTCATCCTCCAATCGCTCCAACCATGCAAATTGTTCACCATCCTGCAGGTGCGGCCGGGCCTGCTCAGCCAGGGAACGGAAATATTCCAGATGTCGATCACGTGCCAGCATCGATTCACCCGACTCATCCAGTTTTTCCTGCGCATATTGGCGGATGGTCTCAAGCGTGTGATAGCGTGGATCTGTTCCTTGCGCCTTTGCAACCACCAGGGATTTATCGACAAGCGTAAGAAGCAGGTCAAGGATCTGGTAGGAGTCCAGCTCATCGCTTGCACACACCTGTTCGGCTGCCTCGAGCGTCCATCCTCCGGCAAACACCGATAATCTTCTCAAAAGCATCCGCTCTTCTTCGGACAACAGCCTGTAGCTCCAATCGATCGCCGCTTGCAGGGTTCGCTGGCGGGGAAGCGCCGTGCGACCGCCTCCCGTCAGCAGGCGGAAGCGGTCGTCGAGGCGCGCCGCGATCTGCTCGGGACTCAAACCCTTGACGCGCGCAGCCGCCAGCTCGATCGCCAACGGAATCCCGTCCAGGCGGAAACAGATCTGCGCGACGGCAGGCGCGTTCTGATTTGTGACCAGGAATTGCGGCTGTACCAGCATGGCGCGCTCGATGAACAACTGTACCGCTTCATATTGGGTAAGCTGCTCGATGGCCGGTAATTGCCTGATATCTGGCAGGGACAGGGAAGGCACATGCCAGATCATCTCGCCTGCAACTCCCAATGCTTCCCGGCTGGTCGCAATGATTTTGATGGAAGGTGCATGAGTTAACAGAGTCTCCACCAGTTGTGCGCAGTCTGTAATCAAATGCTCGCAATTATCCAACACCAGGAGGAGCGTTCTCGTTCGTATATATTCACTCAGCAATTGCAACATGGTCTGGCCGGGCTGCTCGGGAATGCCCAGGCAGGATACGATCGTCTGCGGGATCAGGTCCGGGTCGCCGATCGGAGCCAGTTCCACAAACCAGACGCCGTCCCGGAACCCGTCGAGCAGGTCAGCCGCCACCTGCAGAGCAAGCCGCGTCTTGCCCGTGCCGCCCACACCGGTCAGCGTCACCAGCCGGTGCTCCAGGGCAGATCGTTTGACATCCTTCATCTCCTTTTCGCGGCCGATAAAACTGGTCAGCTGTACCGGAAGATTATGGCGATAGGTCTCCAACGTCTTGAGGGGTGGAAAATCGACAGGCAGGCCCGGAATGACAAGCTGGTAGATATGCTCCGGGCGGATCAAATCCTTCAGCCTTCGCTCTCCCAGGTCCCGGAAAGAAACATCGCTTGGGAAATCGTCGATCAATAACTCCTGCGCGGCTGCAGAAATCAACACCTGTCCGCCATGCCCGGCAGACATCAGGCGCTGGACGCGGCTCATCGCCAGGTAGCCGTGATATTCGCCGTTCTCCTGGATCTCCACCTTGCCGGTATGGATGCCCATCCGCACTTTGACGGGCACATCATCCCATGGCTCTGAACATAAAGTGATTTGAGACTTTATGGCTGCACGAAGCGCATCCCCGGCGGTATGGAACGCAGCACAAAATGCATCTCCGATGATCTGAAAAACATAGCCTTGATGGCACTCGATCGCCTCGCGGAGAATTTCATGATGTCTCGCGCGCGCACGTTCCCACCTTTCAGGATGTTCCCGCGCCAGTTTTGTACTGCCCTGG
>JBLNAU010000557.1:0-4440 GCA_050259515.1 Syntrophothermus sp. | reverse complement strand
GAGCATGCTGGATGTGCTGATGGTCGGCCAGCTCGGGGAAACCTCTGTTGCTGCTCTGGGACTGGCCAACCAGATCTTCTTTTTGCTCATCCTTTTTCTGTTTGGCGTCACAAGCGGCATGTCCATCTTCACCGCCCAATACTGGGGCAAAAGGGATATCGAGAATATTCACCGGGTGCTCGGAATTTGTCTGGCCCTGGCGGTGCTTGTAGCAACAGGTTTTACTTTGGCCGCCACTCTGATCCCCCAGGCCCTGATGAGCTTTTACACCGAGGACCGTGAGGTCATTCGATTGGGGAGTGATTATCTGCGTATCGCCGGTTTGAGCTACATCATGATGTCAATCGTGGTCTCGTATATTGCGGTGCTGCGCAGTATTACCATGGTGAAGATCACAGTCTTTGTGGCGGTGATCGCACTGGGACTGAAGACCCTCCTGGGTTATCTTCTCATCTTTGGCATTGGCATTTTCCCGCAGCTGGGCGTGCGCGGCGCTGCCATTGCGACCGCCTTTGGCTGGACGTTCGAATGCATCCTGCTGCTGGTCCTGGTTTACAGCATGAAAACGCCGCTGGCTGCCAATCCGCTCACGTTTTTTCGGTTCAGCCGTCCCTTCGCGATGAATGTGCTCAAAACATCCATGCCGGCCGCGATCAATGAAGTGTTGTGGTCGGTGGGGATCACCACCTATAACGCGGTCTACGCCCGCATCGGCACGGACGCGATTGCGGCGGTCAACATCAATGCCACCATTGAGGAGTTGATGTTCGTGATGTTCATCGGCTTGGGAAATGCCTGTGCCGTCATGGTGGGCAACAAGATTGGGGCCGGCGAGAAGCACGTGGCTTTCGAATATGGACGGCGCTTCCTGATCCTGGGGGTTGCCATGGCGATCCTGGCAGGCATGATCGTGCTTTCTTTGCGGCATACCGTCATCGGACTATATCCACTCTCGCCTTCCGGTGCCATCAACCTGAACGGCTTGATGATCGTGTATGCGTTTTCTTCCTGGCTGCGGGTTTTTAACTTTATGCTGTTCATCGGGGCCATGCGGGCAGGCGGCGATACGCGCTATGCCATGTTCACCGAGCTCTTTTCGATCTGGGCGATCGGTGTGCCGGCTGCCCTGATAGGCGGTTTCATTCTGCATCTACCCGTCTATGGAGTCTACGCGCTTGTGCTCCTGGAGGAGGCCGTCAAAGCGGTCATTGTGTTCAGACGGTTTCGGTCGCGGAGGTGGATCCACGACCTGGTCAATGCAGTGGCATAGATTTATGAGAGCTGGATTTTCAGAACGGTATATTTTTCCCTGCGCAGTGCGGTGGCCGCAGCGAAAGCCTTTACCTGGACGGCTCCATATTTTTTCTCAAGCAGACGCCTGACCAGCTCCGCAGTTTCCGGATCGGTGACCTCCATGGCATACGCCGCGATCCATTCCCCTCTGGGAGATCCGTTGGCCTCACACGGGACGATCTGAACGTCGCCGTTATTCCTGATGCGTTTGACCTTCCCCGACCCGGCAATTGTGCGGACATACAGCGTTTCACCATCCTGTGTGAACCAGACCGGGGTTTTAACATCCAGGCCGTTCCTGCGGAAGGTTTTGAGATTCAGGAAGGATTGTTCCTCAAACTGCTTTAGTTTCTCGTCCATGACTTCTCCATTTTTGGTAGGTTTGTTTGAGCTCGACAAATCTTTCCTCGCCGGCGTTTGCCAGCAGGAGCGTCATGCCGAATACAATCAGTACGTTGGTGATGAAGAAGAACACCACCTCTTCAAGAGGCAGGATGCCCAGGAATAACATCCCTGTTGTCTGCGTGGGTGAAATGGACCAGGTTGTCTCCTTCAGCGCGACAATATCCATCAGCGAGAGATAAACTCCGGGAATAAAGATTCCCCAGAACACCAGTTTACGATAGTGCCACAGGATATCTGCTCCAAACAGCAGCTGCGGAAGGATGGCGGGCAGCGCCCAAAACAGGGTAATGGAAAGATACGTCCATTTTGGATCGCCGAAGAAAAAGAGGTATGTAAAGATCAGCCAGGCCACCAAAAGCACACCTGCCGAGCCATAAACGATCCTTTTGTTCGGCTTAAATTTATTTGGTGGGGGCGCGAATCTTCGGGCCAGGGACCACCACAATAACCCCGAAAGGATTGTTTCCAGCACGAAGAAGGTATATTCCTCAATAGGCACGTACCCGATCAATTTTCCGGTCACCAGGTCAGGGTTGTAGTACCACACGCCGGTCGCCACCAGATAATTATCCCAGGGCGTGGTATATACCACGGCGAGAACAATATGGATCGCGATCGCGATCCACACCGAGCGTCCATTGCGGAATTCCCGGATCTGCAAGTGATTTTTATGATCCCGGTACGTGATTCCCAGGAATAAAAGAATGGGGATCACCAGGAAGCGGAGAAGAAATCCAAAGTAAGTCATTTTTAATAGATACGCTCGAGGGTCGTTTCAGCCCGTCTGGCGACTTTCATCACCACCCCCGGCCGTGGCTCCAGGGTCGCACCCATGTGAGCATGGATCTTATGGTTTGTGAACTCAAAGTGATATGTCTGCAGCAGGCGGGCGATGACCAGGCGCGCTTCAGCCTGCCCGAACGCGGCGCCGATGCAAGCCCGCGGCCCGCCGCCAAAAGGAACATAGGCGAAGGGTGGAGTTTTTCGCCCGTGTGCGTGACGCTCGGGGCAAAATTCTTCGGCCTTCTCCCAAATCCTGGGGTCGCGGTGGGTGAGATAGATGGAGTAAAACATCCGCTCACCGGCGGGGATGCTGCCCTCGCTAAATTCCATTTCCTTGGCCACACGGCGATTGCCAATGTGAATAGGTGGATAGAGACGCAGACTTTCCTTGATGACCTGGTCCAGGAGAGGAGATTTTTCCAGGCTGTCGACTTCCTGCACCAGACAGGTATGGATGTCGGGATGCTGTCCGAGCAGCGCGAACGTCCAGGCCAGGAGGGCGGTGGATGTGTCGTGCCCGGCGATCAGCATGGTCAACATCTGGTCCCGAATCACTTCATCGGTCAGACCGGCATCGATCAAATGCTGAAGGAGATCTTGCGTCTGGTGGACCGTGGGCGATAGACCATTATCCGGTGTCTGTCGGCGGTCCCGGATGATCCCATACAGGTAATCATCCATTGCCTTGAGATATTTCCGGTAGCCGGGGCGCGGCATTCGCCGCCACAGGATCCACATTCCGGGAGAAATATATTGAATGGACTTTAAGATGGGATCCCAGATAGTGGGAAGATCATCCCAGGCATCCCTGCTGAAAAGTGTCTGCATGATGATGAGCAGGGCAATCTTGCGGCTTTCCACCAGCATGTCCACGGTCATCCCATCCTTCCACGCGGAGGAGACTCGATCGGTCTGCTCGATCATCATCTGCGTGTAATTCGGAAGCCGGGAGGGATGAAGCGGCGCTTCCATCAGCTCTCGGTAGTGGTCATGCTCCTCGCCATCGGTGATCAGCACGCCGTGCCGCAGGAGATCGGTCACAGGATCGGTATTCCGCCACCGCAGCTTGTCCCGTTCGGTGACCAGCACCTTGCGATTGGCTTCGGGACCAAACACCACATAAGGTCGAAAGCCCGGGATGGGGATTTGAAAAAAGCGGCCTACATGCTCAGCCATGACTTTAAGCGGGCCAAGAGGCGAACCTTCTGCCAGGAGTGCGCGCAAGGCTAGCTGGCCCACTTGGGGGGGTAGCTTTTTTAAAGACATCTTTTTAACTCACTTCTTTGGTCAGATACAAAGCCAGATTGTCATCTACCTTCAGAGTCTCACCATACTGGATGGGATGACCGCGATAATGTAGTCCGTTGCCATCCGGGATATAGCCTCTCAGTACATACAATCTTTGTGCGGCGCCATAATCGGGAGTCATTCCCACGCCGATCCCGGCCACGGGGCTCACCCTGGCGATCTCAGCCTCGGCTTTGTCCATCAGTTGCGTTCCAACACCCAGCCGGCGGAATTGCGGCAGCACGTTGAAATCCATGATCTCAGGTATTTTCTTCTGGCGGAATGGGCCATACGTGGACTGCCAGCAGATGGTGAGATACCCTGCAAATTTTCCCCTGACCCGCGCAACATACATATCCCGGATTTTAAGGGCCTGCTCCATCAGATAACGTTCATATTGTGAAGCGGGCTTATTCCAGTTCAATTCTTCAAATGCCTCTGCAATCTCCGGAATATCCAGTTTTTCAAAGAGGCGAATATCAGCCTCAACTTTGTTCACACTTGCTCCAGTCTTTGTTTGGACTGCTGGTAGGCCAGCAGGGTCCTTTCCTTATCTCGTTCGACGATCGGTCGTTCGGGATAACCCTGTGCTTTGATCCCGTTTTCCCACGGCGCGTGGATAACCTTTGAGTCGAGCATGCGCAGCTCCGGCACCCAGCGGCGGATATATTC
>JBLNAU010000556.1:0-5373 GCA_050259515.1 Syntrophothermus sp. | reverse complement strand
TGCCAGGGAAAAGCTGCATTTGCCCATCTACTACGCGGATGGGGTAGTCATCACCCGTTACCCGGTTGCCCAATCCAATCTTGAGACCACGCCTTCCAACACGCCTGCCATGCTCCTGACGCTCACACCTCTGTCTTTTCTTTCCTGGCAAACTGCAAAATGGTTTTTCCTCTCGATCAATCTAACCCTGATGCTGCTCAGCGGATGGCTGGCGCTGCGCTACATCCCATTTGCAAGGATCAAGCTGCATCCTCTGCATGAATTTTTTATCTTTCTTGTTTACTTTGATTTCTCTGCCACCCGCATCGCCATCGAAAATGGCCAGACGACCCTGCTGGTCTTTCTGCTCATGATGTTATCCCTCCTATTCTCAAAGCGCGCCTGGTATATATCCGGCCTGGCGCTCGGGCTGGCTTTGTCAAAATATTCCCTGTCCATCCCTCTCCTTCTATTCTTCCTGTACAGGAGAAATTTCAAGATTCTGATCCTTGCCATGGCTGTACAGTTGATCGGCATCCTCGGCATGGCAGACCTTAGTGGAGTAACACCGGAAAAGATCGTTCTGGAAAACATCAGGTTGTTCTTCCGCCTGTTCGACCAGCCGGGGGTTCACCTGTCAAGATGGTTCGAGTTTATGTCCGGCAATCACTTGATCACCTTTCTGCCCTCACTAGCCATGACCGCGCTGGTCTTTCTCCCACTATGGATCTGGCTGCGGAAATATCCCACCCGAACGGAGGAGGCAGGACAGGTCCGCGATTTCCATGTGCTGACCATTCTGTTCCTCTGGACGCTGCTGGTGGCATATCACCGCCTGTATGACACGTTGATCCTGATCTTTTTTGTCATCCTGATATTCAAAGGGCTGGCCGATCCGCTCCTGTGGGAGCTGTCCAGCCGCGGACGAAAGGCGCTGCTGGCCTTCATGGCGGTCACTCCCCTCATTCTGATTCTGCCTGCGCGTATTGTCGATTTGCTGCTTCCGTTTTATTATGGGAAAGTCAGCGACGGCATCACCACTCTTCTTCTGGTGATCATGCTCGCCATCTCCATGTTCCTGCTCTGGCGGTATCTGCAACACATGCAGAGGAAAACCATAAACAAGGAAACAGAAACCCATGATCTACCAAACGATCCTTACCGAAACCCGCGGCAACGTTGGGCTCCTGACTCTTAACCGTCCCCAGGCAATGAACGCCCTGAACAATCACTTGCTGCACGAGCTTATGGATGCGCTGGAGTCCTTTGACCGGCAGGATAATATCGGCGCCATGGTCATCACGGGCAATGAGAAGGCTTTTGCCGCGGGTGCGGATATCAAGGAAATGGCAGAGAAATCCTTCACAGAAATGAGGGACAGCGATCATACGGCGGTCTTTGGCCGGATCCGAGCCGTTCAGAAGCCGGTCATTGCAGCGGTCTCCGGCTGGGCCCTGGGCGGCGGATGTGAGATCGCCCTGTCCTGCGACATGATCGTTGCCTCTGAAACCGCCAGGTTTGGCCAGCCCGAGATCACGATCGGCGTCATTCCCGGGGCAGGTGGACCGCAACGATTGACGCGCGCGGTGGGGAAAGCCAGCGCCATGGAGATGATCCTCAACAACCGCACCCTGACCGCCCAGGAAGCCCTCCAGTTCGGACTGGTGAACCGGGTCGTTCCGGTAGCAGCCTGCCTGGGGGAAGCGCTCAAGCTTGCGGGGGAAATCGCCTCCCGCGCTCCCGTAGCCATCCGGGTCGCAAAAAAAATGATCAACCAGGCTTACGAAGAATCCCTTGCCGAAGGTCTGCAGGAGGAGAGGCAGGAGTTTTATCAGCTGTTCGCCACCCAGGATCAAAAGGAGGGAATGCAGGCGTTTATCGAAAAGCGAGCACCCGAATGGAAGGGAAAATAGTGTAGTGGATTACAAGCTGCTGAGATCTGCCTTTCAGGAGTTAAGCCTCGCCGACAAACCCGTCATTGCCCATGCCTCCCTCCAGCCTTTTGGCTATATCCAGAACGGCGCGGATGCCGTGCTGCAGGCTTTGAACGAGTCGGTTCGCAGCCTGATCATGCCGACCTTCACCTATCGGACCATGATCACACCCGAGGTGGGGCCTCCGAACAATGGCATCAGCTACGGCGGCGACGAATATTACAACCGGGAAGCCCAGCCTTTTACCCTCGACATGCCGGCAGACTCCATGATGGGCATCCTGCCGGAAACCCTGCGCAATCATCCCCTCGCAAAACGGACCTCCCATCCCATTCTTTCCTTTGCCGGCCTGAGGGCCGATTCGATCCTGGGGACGCAGATGCTTTACGAACCCTTCGCGCCCATCGCAGCCCTGGCAGAGCAGGAGGGCTGGGTGGTGCTGATCAATGTCGACCATACCGTCAATACAAGCATCCACTATGCAGAGAAGCTCGCCGGGCGAAGACAATTCGTGCGCTGGGCACTGCTGGGTGACCGTGTGGTGGAATGTCCCAACTTCCCGGGGGATTCATCCGGATTCAATGCCGTCGAAAAATATGTCCGCCCGGTGACCCGCCGTGTCGATCTGGGCGCTGCCTTTATCCAGGCGGTCCCTTTAGGGTTCTTGTTCGAGGCCGTCGAGCGCTTAATAAAAAACGATCCACTGGCATTGCTTTGCCACCGGACCGACTGCGAGCGATGTAATACAATCAGAAACACGTAGGGATGGGCGTCTGCCCGTCCCTACTGTTATTGAAACGTAATTTCCTCCACCCGCCAGTTCTCCTCGCCCGTTAACTTCTTCAGGCGCTCAAGCATCTCGGGACAGACGCGGGTCGAATCGTTGGGGAAATCGATCAGATATCCCGAGCCGTTCTCAAAGATCTGGAAGCTGAACCGGTCACGTCCATGGAAGGAGATCAGCGTGCCATAGAGCGTCTTGATCCGCCTGCGGTCGTGATCCTTGTCACCGGTCGAGCGCAGGATCACGGTGATCTGCTGCGGCGGGTGATCCTTATCCTTTTCCTCTTTCGCCAGCGGGACATAGATGGAGGGCGGTACCTGATGGGTCTCCACACTCACGCTCTGGACAGCCACCGCTTCACGCGCAGCCTCGGCTGGTTTCCGCCCGTTGGGAGTATTTTCCGCCTTGGCCACCTCCGGCTGCCGAGGCGGCGCGACCGGCTTGTTCTCCACCCGCGGCTCGGGACGTGCAGCCATGGCAGCCTCTTCAAAGGAGGGCTGCCATTGGGTCTCCCAATCCTCGGGGAAGTTATCAGGCGGAGGCGGGACGTCTCCCTCCTCCCAGGTCATCCCCGGGGTGGGTTTGGCGGCATAGGCCGGTTCGGGTTTTTCGGCTGTCTGGTTGGCTGGTGGCAGGGGAGAGGACGGCGTGTTTTGAGGAGCTGGTTTCTCCGGCACATCCTTCTTCTGTGCGCCCACCGGCCCAGGCTGCGTGGACTTGTAGTTCACCTCGGTCACTTTGCCGCCATTGGAGGCCGGCTCAAAGGGCATATCGAAAAACGGATCTGCCTCCGCCTGCGCCAGCACGGCAGGCTCCAGAGGTTCGAGGATCTTGATCTCCGTCCGAATGGTATCCACCAGGATCTTGGGCGGGTTGGAATTGGTATCCGCTTTGCCTTCGACGATGATGATCTGGCCCACGGTCATTTGTTCCCGGTACTGCGCCCAGGTGCGCGGGAAAAGGACCAGCTCAATGTTGCCCTGAACGTCCTCGATGGAGACAAAACCCATCGGCTTGTTGGTCTTGGTGGTATACGGGCGAACGGCGGTGATCAGCCCCGCCACGCGTACCTTCTCCTCGTGCTGCGCCTGGTTGAGCTGGCCTGAGAAATAACTGACGATCTGGATAAAGGTTTGCTGGTAGGGCGTCAGGGGATGATCAGAAATGTAAAGGCCAATGAGCTCGCGCTCCCAGTTGAGCATTTCACGGCGGTCCACATTACTTACATCCGGAAGCTGGATGGTCTCCGTCACACCGGTTGTCCCGCCGAACAGGCTGAGCTGTCCCGACTCGGCCGCCCGGAAGTGATTGCTGCTGATGGCAACGATACGGTCCAGGGAGGCCAGGAGCGCCGCCCGGTTCCCGAAGGCATCCATCGCGCCTACTTTGATGAGGCATTCAAGAGCCCGCTTGCCAACCGCGCGCAGATCCACTCGGCGGGCAAAATCGTTCAGGTCGAGGAATTTGCCGTTGGCTTCGCGTTCATCAATAATAAATTCCACAGCGACCTGGCCCGCATTTTTGATCGCACCCAGGCCAAACCGAATATGAGGCTTGGCATCGATATCCTCGATGGAGAAATCCCAGAACGAGGCATTCACATCCGGCGCCAGGACCGGTACACCCAGGCTGCGAGCTTCCGCCACGTAGAGCGCCACCTGCTCGGTCTTGCCCGCGTTCGCCGACAGCAGCGCGGTCATGAACTCGGCCGTGTAATGCGCCTTGAGATAGGCGGTCTCCACGGAGATCACGCCATAATCCGCCGCGTGACTCTTGTTGAAGCCGTAGCGGGCGAATTCCTCCCAATCACTGTAGATGGCTTCGGCAATCTCCTTCTCCATGCCGTTCCTGACCGCCCCATCCACAAATTTCTTGCGGTGCTTTTCGATCTCCTCTTTTTTCTTCTTTGAGATCGCCTTGCGCAATTCATCGGACTCGGAGGGAGTGTAGCCTGCGATCTCCACCGCGGCGCGCATCAGCTGTTCCTGGTAGACCGGGATGCCATACGTGTCCCTGAAGATCGATTCCAGCTTCGGATGGCGGTATTCCACTTCCGCTTCGCCGTGCATGCGGGCGATGTAATCGGGGATGAAGGCCATCGGGCCCGGGCGATACAGGGCGACCATGGCGATGATGTTATCGAGCGTTTTGGGCTTCATCTGGACGAGCCAGCGCGTCATGCCGCCGCCTTCCATTTGGAAGACGCCTGCGGTCTGTCCGCTGCCCATCAGCGCAAAAGCTTTTGGATCGTCCAGGGGGATGTTGTTGAGATCGAATTTAATCCCATGCCGCTTCTCGATCATGTCACACGCTTTTGCCATTACGCTCAGGGTGATCAGTCCGAGGAAGTCCACCTTGAGCATGCCCTGTTTTTCGAGAATACCCATTTCAAACTGGGTCACGGTCTTGATCGGAGTCTCGTCCGAGTTGGAGGTGGGACGGTGCAGCGGCAGGTATTCCACGATGGGCTGATCGGATATCACCACGCCCGCGGCATGCGTCCCCGCATTGCGGACAGTGCCCTCCATCTTGGCCGCGATGTCGATCAATTCTTTGAGATGCGGCTGGCTCTTATAAAGCTCCTTGAACTCCGGGACCGCCATTGCATCTTCCATGGTCGTGTTGCGGCCCGAAACAAATGGCACAAGCTTCGTTGCCCGTTCCACTTCCGGAAGC
>JBLNAU010000555.1:0-4812 GCA_050259515.1 Syntrophothermus sp. | reverse complement strand
AAGGCCAGGGCCATCGGCATGGAGGTTGAGATCATCTCACCGGCGGAGGCTTTGAAGATCATGCCTCAGCTCAGCGACAAGGATCTCTACGGCGCGATCTATCTGCCGCGGGATGGCCATCTCGACCCGTATGGGACAACGACCGGGATGGCCCGCATCATCCGTGAGATGGGGGTGACGGTGTATACCGATACCCGCGTGACCGGGCTGGAGCTTTCATCCAAAGGCGAGATCCAGAAGGTCATCACCAACAAGGGCTCGATCAGAACGAACCTGGTGGTGAATGCCGCGGGTCTGTGGGCGCCGCGCATTGCAGCCATGGTCGGCGTCTATCTGCCAACCACGCCGGTGGACCACCAGCACATCGCGGTCAAGGCCGTGACCGGGCATGAGTTCCCCAAGAACACGCCCTGCCTGCGCGATCCGGATAACCTGGTCTACATGCGCGAGGAGCAGGGCGGTCTGGTGATCGGCGGCTATGAGCCGAATCCGCTGGCGCGCTGGATCGATGGTGTGCCCTGGGAGCACGGCAATGCCACCGTCCCCGCCGATTACGATCGTTTTGAGATCCTGCTGGAAGGGGCCATCCGGCGCATCCCGTTCCTGGAGAGCGCCGGCATCATCAACATCACCGCCCACCCGGGGGCCTACACACCGGACTGCCAGCCGATGCTGGGACCTGTCGCCGGCGCGCGCGGCCTGTGGATGGCGGCGGGCATGTCGCTCAACGGTTATGGCGGCGCGGGCGGCATGGGCAAGCTGATGGCCGAATGGATCGTCGAGGGCGAGCCCTCTCAGGATGTGAACATCTACCGGGCCACGCGTTTCCAGGGCGATTACTACTCCAATCCCGAGTACGCCGCCGAGCGGACGCGCGAGGGTGTGAAATATTATTACGCCCTGCGTTTTCCGAACGACGAGAATCAATGGGCGCGCCCGCACCGGGTCAGCCCGGTGCACTATCGTCTGCAGGAGCTGGGCGCGGTGTTCGGCGAGAAGTTTGGCTGGGAGCGCGTCCTGTATTTCGACAAGAATAAAGGCTGGAGACGTGCCGGAGCGGACCAGCGCCAGTGGGGCTGGAACAAGCCGCCGTATTTCGATCGCGTCGGCGAGGAGCACTGCGCGACCCGCGAGCGCGCCGCCCTCTTCGACCTGACCTCGTTCGGCAAGATCGAGGTCAGCGGTCCCGACGCGTTGAAACTGCTGCAGCGCGTGGCAGACAGCAACATGGACAAGCCGGTCGGCAGCGCCACCTATACCCAGTGGCTCAACACCCGCGGCGGTGTGGAAGCGGATGTGACCGTGACGCGCGTCAGCGAGGATACGTTCTGGGTGGTCACCGGCTCGGGGTTCATCGGCAACGACCTGTCCTGGCTGAAGCTCAAGATGGAACCGGACGAGGAGGTTATGTTCCGGGATATCACCCTCGAGTATGCCTGTCTGGCGCTGTGGGGACCAAGGGCGCGCGACATCCTCTCCAAGGTGACGAAGGACGATGTGTCGAACGAAGCGTTCCCGTATCTGACATCGAAGATCATCGACATCAATGGGGCCAGGGTCCGTGCGCAACGGGTCAGCTATGTCGGCGAGCTGGGCTGGGAGCTGTACGTTCCGAATCAACGTGCCTTGATGGTCTGGGATATGCTCTTCGAAGCAGGCAGGGAATTCAACATGGAAGTGGGCGGGTATAAAGTGGCCGACTCCCTGCGTCTCGAAAAAGGCTATCGCTACTACACAACCGACGTCACCCCGCTGGAGACTCCCTATGAAGCCGGGCTCGGTTTCTGCGTCCATTTGGATAAGGGTGACTTCATCGGCCGGGAGGCGCTGGTCGAAGCAAAAAAGAATGGCCTCACCACAAAGCTGTGCACATTTGTCCTGGATCAGGAGGAGTTCACCCAGATCTACGGCGGCGAAGCGGTCTACCACGATGGCAAAGTGATCACCCGCGTGCGCAGCGGTGGTTATGGATATACACTCCGAAAAAATATTTTCTACGCCTACTTGCCGGTTGAGCTTGCAAAGACCGGCACGCGCGTGGAAGTGGAATTGATCGAAGGAAGGTACATGGCCGAAGTGACGCCCACGGTCCTGTACGATCCAAAAGGTGAAAAGCTAAAGGCATAAACGGGAACGCGACAGAAATGCCGCGCTACAAATGATTGAGCCTCCCGAAGGTTTCCTCCAGAAGTTGAGGCATACTCCCTTCGGGAGGGTGCATAAAATATTATTGATATGTCCAAAAAAACAACCGCTCCTGCATATGTTGGCTTTGGGATGCTGACCCATGTCTCGATCATGGTGCTCGATAAGATGCCCAGGCGCAATACCGGCGCGATCGTGGAAGAGGTCAATGACTTCGTGTTCGACGATGCCGCGATCGTGGCCTGCCTGCTGCGCCAGTGGAATGTCCCCGCCGGGATGATCGGCACCGCGGTGGGCGATGACCTGCGCGGGCACGCCCTGGCGGAACAACTCGACAAGTGGGGAGTGCAGGGCGAGGTGCGCTTTACGAAGGAATATCGCACCCCGATCGAGGTCAATGTTTCGGACCGAAAGGGGGCGCGTACTTATTTCTGGGAGCGCACACCCAGGATTTTGAAAACGCTGGATACGGCCGACCTTTCCCTGCTGGAGGAGGCTGAGATCCTGTATGTCGACTGGTACGACGGCGATCACGTGCTGCGCGCCATGGACGAGGCGAACCGCCGGAACATTCCCGTGTTCGTAAACCTCGAACACGGACACAAGGATTCGGAAGTCCTGAGAAAGTTTGCCGAGCGCGCCATGTTTTGCCAGGCCGTGACAGACGACGCGCAGCTGGGCGGCAAACAGGCCTTGCTGGGGACGGCCAGGAAACTGCTTAAATCGGGGATCCAGACCGCCATCATCACCCTCGCCAAAGGCGGCTGCCTGGTTGCGGAAGGAGAGCACATTGTGCGCGTCTTTGCCCCGCGGGTGAAAGCCGTGGATGCCTGCGGCGCAGGCGCGACCTTCTCGGCAGGATTTATTTACGGTTATCTCCAGGATTGGAATCTCGAATCCTGTGCCCGGTTTGCGACGGCGGCTGCCAGCCTGAAGGTGACACGCGCCGGGCTGCAAATGTTCTCCGTGCAGGAGATCATGAGCCTGGCCAAGGATCTGCGGGTGGAGCTGTGGAGATTTCAGAACGATCAGTTCGAGATCATCGATCGTATTCTTTCCCTGCCCGAGGAAGTGGCCAAGCGAGGCAAGGATGCCCAGAAAAAATTCCTGCGCGATATTCGCTTCCCGATGAAGAAGAAAAAGGCCGAAATGCAGCATCCACGCGTACGGCCGAAGAGGAAGATTATTTAATTCGTTTTGCTCCGGGCGGCGTCTCGCCACCGGGGACGGCGGCTTGAGCCAAAACTCAGAGGAGAGGATTCCATGTCATTTGCAGAACTGCTTACCCAGGATCAGGTTCAACGCGTTCACGAGGCATCGCTGGAAATATTGGAGGAGGTCGGTCTGCTGGTTCGTTATGAGCCGGCCCGCAAGTTATTCGCACAACATGGCTGCACGGTCGACGCGGAGAACAATAGAGTCAAATTCCCGCGGGCGGTGGTCGAAAAATACCGCCAGATGATGCCGGCGAAGTTCACCTTTTATGGGCGCGATCCCAAATTCGACAAGACCATTCCCGACGACAGTCCCGTCATCGTGACGGCCAGCTCTGCGCCCGATATCATCGACCCGGTGACCGGAAGGGAGCGCCGCGCCGAATCCGGAGATATCGCCCGCATCGCTCATTTGATCAACGAGCTGCCTGCCTATGATATGTTCTCCATTTCCACGTTGGCGGAGGACGCGCCCAAGGACCAGTTCACCATCTCGCGTTTGTATCCTGCGCTCAAATATTGCCTCAAGCCGATCCGCACGACAACCACCGATCACAAGGATACGCTTTCCGTGATGGAGATGGCCTATATCGTTGCCGGAGGGGAGGCAGCCTACCGCGAACATCCGTTCCTGACGCATCATTACTGTCCCACCGTCTCACCGCTGACCATGGATAACCTTTCCACCGAGAATGTGATGTATTTTGCAGCCGAAGGTTTACCGGTCTACCCGACCATCGTTCCGAATGCCGGTCTTACCTCCCCGATGTCCATGGCCGGGTCGCTGGTGCAGGGCAACGCCGAATTCCTGGCCACCGCGGTATTGATGCAAATGGTGAAGGAAGGCACGCCGACCATTTATGCCACCCTGGCCACCGTGGCGGACATGCGCTCCGGCGCGTATACCTCCGGCGCCATCGAGTGCGGCATGATGCACATGGCCTTTGCCCAGATCGCCCGTTATTACAACGTCCCCTGCGGTGGGTATATTGGCCTGACCAATTCCAAGCTGAACGATGCCCAATCGGGCTATGAGACCGGCATGTCTGGCATGGCGGGAATCCTCAGCGGCATGGATATGTTCAACATCGGCGGCCTGATCGACGCCTTGAAGACCTTCGACTTCGCAAAGGCGGTCATTGACGATGAGGTGGCGCAAATGCTGAAGCGCGTCAAGCGCGGCATTTCCTTCTCTGACGACGACCTGGCTGTGGACCTGATCAAACAGATCGGCCCGGGCGGTTCCTACATCAAGCCCAAGCATACCAGCGCCAGGATGAAGACCGAGATCGTGATGACCAAGATTGCAGACCGGGATGCACGCTCGATCTGGGAAAAGAAAGGTGCCAAGGATACGCAGGCCCACGCCATGGACAAGGTCCGGGAGATTATGTCGAAAAATCCTGAACCCTTCATCTCCCCGGAAGTGGATGCGAAATTGCGGGAAGCCTTC
>JBLNAU010000554.1:0-3384 GCA_050259515.1 Syntrophothermus sp. | reverse complement strand
AGATACGGCTCAACCGCCATGGGAAAGAAACGCTCACTCTTTGCAAAGCGCAGAACGGGCTCGTATTTTTTCAACAGCTCGGAGTCGTTCATTAAAGTAGATAACAACCCTGACGAAAGGTTCTTAATTCAAATGGGATGGATTCGGCGATGGAAATTAATTCAGGGAACAGGATGCTTGTTCGCAATTCAAACCTTTAGGCTCTGACCTGGTTACTGGAAAAACTGCAGCGCTACTCTCAGCCGCTCCTCCACGTCGTCGGGTGTTTCCTTGGGGATGGATTGAATGGCCGTCTGCGCCTCGATCACGGAATAGCCCAGGGCGGTCAGCGCCGCCAGGACTTCGCCGTCGGTATCTGACATGGAGGCAACCCTTGCCAGAGCGTCGGTGGGCTTGAGCCTGTCCTTGAGATGGAGAGCCATTTTCTGGGCCGTCTTCTTCCCCACGCCCGGCACGCGACTCAGCACCTCTGCCTCATCGGCGAAGACGGCGCGCTGGATGGCATCCAGAGTCATCGTGGATAACACAGATAATGCCACCTTGGGCCCCACGCCATCCACGCCCAGAAGCGTATTGAAGAGCTCACGATCTGCCTGGCTTTCGAAGCCATACAGGACCATGGCGTCTTCACGAACGACCAGGTGGGTGTATAACAAAACAACTTCGCCCGTCTTCAGCCGGGTCCGCACGGGTGCAGGGACAAAGACGCGCAGTCCCACACCGCCCACTTCGACAATCAGGGCATTGTCTTCGATCTGTGAAACTTCGCCGCGCAGGGTTGCAATCATAGGATCTATTTAACCACAGATCATCATCCTGGAGCTCATGCCACCGGAATCCATTCTGAGATATCAAAATGAGTAGCCTCAATGATCATGGCCATCATTCCTGCATCGGTCCCTGCTTCGTGCCATTCTCCCTCCGCCCAGTAGGCGGCCTGCCCGGCCCGGATCGGCTTTCTTTCGGGCGCCTCTCCCCGGACCCAGCCTTCTCCCTGAAGCACCAGAAACAACTGAGGCATGCCTGCCTGGTGAAAGCCGATCACTCCCGCCGGGTCGAGGTAGGCACAGTGGATGATCGGTTCATCCAAAAAGTGGGCCACGTTGGCAAGGACGAATCCTGAGCTTTTGTAACGGTCAATTGTTTTTCCGGTTTCACGGTCAAAGCGATACATCTTCATTGTTCGTCATACCTTCTTGTGTTTAAGTGTGTGATGGCAATGGCAAGCGCATCCGCCGCGTCGTCGGGTTTGGGGATCGAGTCAAGCTGCAGCAGAGCACGCACCATTTCCTGGATCTGTTTCTTCTGAGCGCCTCCATACCCGGCCACGGCCTGCTTGATCTCATTTGGAGTATATTCGAACGGTTCGACTCCCGCCTGCTGCATGCACAGCATGACCACACCGCGCGCCTGCCCCACAGCGAGGGCGGTGGTGACATTTCTCGAGAAGAACAATTTTTCTACCGCGGCGGTATCAGGCTGGTATTCCTTCAACAGGCTGGACAAGTCATTGTAGAGCATCTCCAGACGGGCGGGAGCGGAAGCTTCCTTGGGAGTCAGGATCACGCCGTATTTAACGGCGGTGAGGCTCCCGTCCTGCTCGAGGCGAACGAGGCCAAAGCCTGTGGTTGCCGTCCCCGGATCGATTCCCAGTGCAAGAGTCATGGTGTTAAAAATAAACCGCGGAGGCCCGGAGCGCGCAGAATTTTACGATCTCCGCGTACCCCGCGTCTCCGCGGTCCAAAATCATTATGCAGCTTCCAGGGCCGCAAGCGCCTCGTCTGAAACCTTCAGGTTCGAGTAGACGTTCTGGATATCATCCAGGTCTTCGATGGTTTCCAGTGCCCGGAGGACTTGCAGCGTATCCTCCGTGCTGAGTTCCATTTCCTGTTTCGGGATCAGGCGCAGCCCGGCTTCCTCGGGCTGGACCTTAACCTTGTGCAGTGCGTCTGCAACGATCTTGAACGCCTCTACCGGAGCCGTGATCTCGATCGTGCCGTTCTCCTCCACAACATCGTCGGCACCTGCGTCAATACCAAGCTCAAAGGCTTTGTCATAGCTCATGGCGCTGGACGGAAAGGAGAAATAGGCCACGCGCTCGAACTGCCAGCCCACGGCGCCAGGCTCGGCCATGTTGCCGCCTGCCTTGCTAAAGGCATGGCGCAGATCGGAAACCGTGCGGTTGCGGTTATCGGTAACAGTCTCCACCATCACAGCCACCCCGTGCGGAGCATAGCCCTCGTACGTGATCTGCTAAAAAACGACCCCATCCTTGTCTTCGCCGGCACCGCGCCGAATGGCACGCTCGATGTTGTCCTTGGGCATATTCTCGGACCGGGCTTTGTCCACTGCGAGACGCAGACGGAAATTTGAATCGATATCGCTGCCGCCATCACGGGCTGCCATCACGATTTCACGGGTGAGACGTGTAAAAACAGCGCCGCGTTTGGCGTCTGCTGCGCCTTTTTTGCGCTTAATGGTTGACCATTTGGAATGACCAGACATATCCTTCTCCTTCAGAAAAAACCACATTTGTGGCGAATTATGCAAGTAGCCCGAAAATTATACCATCCTCGTCAGGTTACAAAAAAGCCCAGACCGAGCGCTTTTGGCCCCGAATGAACGACAATTGCGGGAGGCAGCTGGTAAATGGGAATCTCGGAAACGGGGATTTTGGATTTCAGCTCCCGGGCAAGGGATTCCGCTTCCTGCTCCGCGGCGACCTGCAGCACGCACAAATGAGCTTCGTCTCCGCCCCGGCATTGTTCCGTGGCCACCTCCACGAGGCGCGCCAGTGCCCGTTTTTTCGTTCGCTGCTGCTCGAAGGGTTCCACCTGGCCGTTCTTGACCTGCAGGATCGGCTTGATCTCAAGTAATTCTGCCAGAAGCTTCTTCGCGCCGCCGATCCGGCCGCCTTTTGCAAGATACTCCAGGGTATCAACGACAAAGTACAATCGTCCACAGGGGATCATGCCGGTCAGCTTGGCCACGATTTCATCGGCAGACTTGCCGGCCTTCGCCATTTTGTCCGCAACCAGGACCAGCGAACCAAGATTACAGGAGATCGTCTGGGTATCGACCACGCGAATATCCAGCTCTGGATAATCGAGCGCAGCAGTCCCAGCCGAGCGGACGGTTCCGCTTGCCTTGCCCGTCGGTGCGATAACCACCACGCTTTCCCGCCTCCGTTGAGCTTCTTCAAAGATAGGAAGATAGAGGGAAGGCTCGGGGGCAGCGGTCTTGGGCAGTTTGGGAGAGGCTTTTAATTTTTGCAGGAAAACGGCGGTGTCGAATGACTTATCGTCATGGTACGACTCCTCGCCAAACATAACAACCTGGGGAATAACCGGGATCCCCCGTTCTTCAAGCAATCGATGCGGCAGG
>JBLNAU010000553.1:0-6053 GCA_050259515.1 Syntrophothermus sp. | reverse complement strand
CCTGAGGTCCCTGCGTGATCAACTTGCATTGGAGTTCCCCGGGACGGACTGGCATGAGCTTTCGATGGGTACGAGCTCTGATTTTCCAGTGGCTGTCGAGGAAGGTGCGACCCTGGTCCGGGTGGGGACCGCCATTGTAGGTGCACGCCAATACAAGTCGGAGAATGAAGCGTGATCGGACTCCTGATTCAATTAATTAGCTTCTTGCAATTCATCCTCGTCCTGATCGTCCTTGTCTCGGTGATCCTGTCCTATTTCATGGACCCGTATCACCCGCTGCGGCGTTTTTTGGATCGGATCGTAGAGCCCATGCTGGCGCCCATCCGCAGGGTTGTCCCTCTGCTTGGGATGCTGGATTTCAGCCCGTTGATATTGATCCTTCTCCTCCAGCTCATTGGCAATCTTTTGATCCGCTTACTCAATACTCTGAGGTGAGGTATGACCGATCGCAAATTCAATCTGCACGATGGAAGGAAAGGTTCTGCGCTGGCGGTACGGGTCACCCCGCGCGCCAGCCGGAATGAGATCGTCGAGCTGCTCGAAGATGGCACGATCAAGGTACGGATCGCCTCACCCCCCACGGATAATGAGGCCAACGATACTTTGATCGGCTTCCTGTCCGAGATCCTGGGTGTGCCCCGGTCACGCCTGGATATCGTGGCGGGTCTCACCGGCCGCGACAAGCTCATCTCGGTCATGGACATGGACGCCAACACGGCCCACCAGCGCATCGTTGCGCACCTGGGATAAATAAAAAAACAGACGGTCACCGTATCAGTGACCGTCTTTCTTATCCATCTTCAAAGTGTTTTTCTACCCCTGGGGGCTGTACAGGGAGCGGTAGGTGCTGTAAATCTCGTAGATATAGCGGATGTAATCCCGCGTCTCCTCAAAACGGATGATCTCCAACAACAAGTCTGGGTCTCCGCCGGAGAGCTGCTGCCAGACGAGGGCATTCCCCGGCCCGGCATTGTAGGCGGCCAGCCCGGCATAGGTGTCGCCATTGACCATGTCTCTGGTATGTTTTAGATAATAGGATCCGAACGTCACGCTGACGATGGGACGATAGAGATCCTGCGAATCATACTCAGGCGGCCAGTTCAGGTCGTGAGCGATCTGCTCCCCGGTGGTGGGGATGATCTGCATCAATCCATGCGCGCCGGCGGTCGAGCGCACAAAGCCTTCGAACAGGCTCTCCTGGCGGATCACGCTGAACATGAACAGCGGGTCAAGGCCGTATTTCTGTGCTTCGTTGATGATCAGATCGTGATAATACAACCCATAGCGGATGTGATTGAAATAGGGCGGGGCGGTGAGCGATGACTGCTGGCTGTCCTGGCCTGCAAGTGTGAGCACCTGCCTGGCGGCGAAGACGGCGGAGCGGTACAGACCGATCTCACGCAGGTGGTTTGCCAGCCTGAAGCTGTCGGTGGGACTCAATTGAACAGACTCGCGCAGCGACTCGAATTCGACCCTCGCTTCATCGTACATGCCCAGCTCCCAGAGCTCGGTGCCGCGCACAAAGCGTGGATCCTGGGCCAGCGCGCCGGGGCCGGTGAGGTCTGTATCGGGCGGCAGTTTGAAGGAGACCCGCACCCAGGACTCTGCGTCCTTGCGCTCCTTCTCCAGGTCGGGATTCAAATTCACATTGGATGGGGTCTCAAAGGGAGCCCGGCCAAGCAGCAGGTCGCGCGAGCGAAGGCCGTAGTAGCCGGCGGGGTCGGCCAGCTGTCCCTGCTGCCAGGCGTCCTGGGCCGCGGTCTTGTCGCCGAGGGCATTCTGGGTTTTGCCGATCCACAAATAGGTTCGGGCGCGGTCCTCCGCTTCGGTCGCCAGAAGAAGGTTGCGCTGGAAGATGGTCAAAGCACCGGCATAATCCTGCAGACGGTAGCGGGAGATCCCCGCCAGGAACAGGGCATCGTTCACCAGCTCTGAACCGGGATATTCATTCGCCACCCGTTCCCAGGTCTTGGCGGCCTCCTCGAGCTGGTTGTTGCGCTCCAGGATGCGGGCGGCATCCATCAGAATTTGCGGCGCGAACGCCGAGTCCGCCGACTGGGTGACAAAATCCAGCAGGGTCTTGGCTGCGCCCGCGTAATCATCCAGTGCCGACCACTGCAGGAAGGCTTTATCCTGCCAGGCATCCACCCAGTTTGTATGGCCGGGATAGTTCTGGATGAAAAGGTTGTACTCGTCGATCGCCTCCTGGGAACGCTGCAGGGCTCGCAGCGTTTGGGCGCGGTAGTAATGGGCCGTGCCGTCGTCCGTGGGAGTGGCGGCGATGTAACGGTCAAAGGCCGCCAGGGCGACATCGTATTGATCGGAGTAGTAATCCACCAGCCCGCGGTTCAATTCATCCACCGTCACACCCGCGTCCACCAGTGCCAGGAGGGATTGGTAGGAATAATAGGAAAGCGGATAATTGTTTACCGCATCGTTGAAACGCTCGTAGGCCTGATCGTTCTGGCCCAGGGCGAGATGAGCATTGCCGGCCAGGTAATCCATCTGGGCCTTGATGTAGTCGTTGTCGGTGGTGGACATGATCTGGTCATACAGAACCAGGGCGCCTGCATAATCTCCGAAGTCGGCCCGGGTCTGAGCCATCTTGACCAACAGATCCTGCCCATCGTCCAGGCGGGGCGCGCTGAGGGCGGCCTGGTAGGCAGCCAGCGCGCCGGAATAATCCTTGGCAGCCGCCAGCTCATCCCCGCGGTAATCCTGGACGTATGCATCCAGGACTCCCGGAATGCGCTGCATATATTTGTTATAGGCCTCCGCGGCCTGGCTGTGCTGGCCGAGACCCGAGTAAGCCTGTCCCATCAGGAAGGGAGCGCGCGCCGAATAGGTGGAGTCCGGATAATCGGTGGTCAGGGTGGTAAAACGTTCCAGGGCGGTCTGGTACTTTCCATCCGCCAGCTCTGTACGACCCAGGCCCCAGAGGGCCGCGGCCCTGAGCGAAGGATCGGTGGAGTCATTGTAGGCGGCCTGGTATTGGGTGCGGGCCGAATCGAAATCCCCATAAAACAAGGCCTGGTCACCCGAATCGATCCGCACCACGGGCGGAAGGGTGGGGAGCGGGGTTGGAGTGATCGTTGGGCTGGGCGTCAGGGTTGGACCGCCCGGTGTTATGGTCGCCGTGGATGTGGGGACGGCTGTAGGGATGGACTGGCATGCAGAGACCGTGATCAGGACCCACAGCCAGGCCAATTTCTTGATGAAATTCATGTGAACTTTATAATGGATGGAATCCGGGGTGTCAATGTCGTAGATTAAGGGACGCTAAGAGCTGTTTCAGGACAAAACCTCGACATTCATGCCCAGGCGAAGAGTTCCTTCGTTGATTGGGATGACATTTTGGCCGAAGATTGCTCCAAGCTTGTGTTTTCGGTATTTACCCAGCGTTTTGAGAGGTTCCTTGCTGGTTTCCAGGGTGTTCTTGTCGATGGTCGTGACCACGCAGCGGGCACACGGCTTGACCACTGCCAGTTCGACGCTCCCGGCACGGATTCTGTTCCAGGTATCCTCGGCGAACGGCTCGCACCCGCGCACGACGACGTTCGGACGGAATCGGTTCATGGGGACGGGTGAGTCAAGATGTGCGTTCAGATCCTGCAATCCCTCCTCCGAGACCAGCAGGATCGGATATCCATCGGCGAAGCCCGTGCGGTCATCCGGGCGGACGGCATACTGCTTGTTGACGCGGCGTACAAATCCGTCCGCGAAATGAACCAGCCGCACTTCGGCACCGAGCCAATCGGAGAACCAGCCCGCGGCTTCCTCGCCCTGGTCGATGGCCTGCACGTCCCGGCTGCTCCACACGCTGACCGGGACCGGGATGCCGGAGGTCTGTATTCCCACGTGGATCGAATCGTAACCGGGCGCGCAGAGATCGAGGTGACCGTCCCTCAACTTTGGCGTGACCTGTGCCAGGCGCGGGAATTCACGCTGGGTGAGGAACTGGCCTTCGGGTGTCACCACCATCATGCGGCGGTCGTGCTGCAGCCCCATCCTTTCCACGCTGGCCGAGTCCACCTCGAAGCCGCGGCAGGCCTTGATGGGATAATAAATCAGTGAGGCGATCGTGATCATGGCAGGCTCTCGTAGATCATCTTGGAGATGGCTGCCATGCAGGCGTGGGCGTCGTTCTCCTGTGCTTCGGTGAAGCCGCGCGTCATGATCGTGAGCACATACGGCTCGCGGTGCTCAGGGTACACGATGCCAGTGTCGTGATAGACATTCCCGGTCCAGCCGGTCTTGTGGGCAATATCCACGTTCTGGGGCAGCAGGGCCGGGATGCTCTCGTTGAATTCCTGGCCGAGCAGGATCTCGATCATCTGCACGGAAGCCGCCTCGGAAACCACTTTCCTTCTGGCGATCAGGTCCATCGTCTGCGTCAGGCCGCGCGCCGTGGCGCTGTTGTTCATCCCCAGGCGGAAGGCCACATTATCCTCCACACCTCTGCGGATGATCACGCCTTCGATGCCCAGTGCCTGCACGAAGTCATCGACATTCTGCGCGCCGACCTTTTCGATCAGGATATTCGTCGCCAGGTTGCTGCTGCGGACGATCATCAGGCGCGTCAGCTCGTAAATGGTCTCGGTCTCGCCCAGCCGCTCGTACAGGATTGGCTCGGAGTCGTCCGCCTCATCGAGGGAAAAAGGGCTTCCATCGGCGATGCTGCTGAATGAATTTCGGATCGGCAGGCGATCCTCTAAAGAGAACAGGCCTTCATTCGCCTGCCGAAAGACTTCCATCATCACATGGACTTTCATCGTGCTGGCCGGGTGCAGCGGCTCATCGGCGTTCAGGTAGAACTCCGATTCGGTCTCCAGGTCCTTGAAGGCAACCGCGATCAATCTATCTTCTTGCTGTTCCAGAATGGAGGTTAGGTCAAACATAGGCGTAATTGTATCAAACGCCCTCGACCACCACCACCTTCGAGGTCGAAGCCTGGTGGCGGAATCCCTTGGCCTGTCCGTATTCTGGCGAATCCAACCAGGCCTTGGCCTGGTCGGTGCTATCGAATTGGAGGATCACCAATCGGGAAGGCGACCAGTCGCCTTCGAGGGTCTCGACCTTTCCGCCGCGGGCAAGATATCGGCCGCCGTATTGTTCGACGGTGGGTGTTGCCAGCTTCTTGTACTCCTCATACCGGACAGGGTCTGTGACATGGATGTCCAGGATCACGAACGCGCTCATGTTTGCTCCTCATCTTACTAATTGGATTTTTGTGGAATAGGGAGTTGGAAAAATATAATCGCGGAGGGAAAGATCCGCGCTGGGTGATGGAGTCGAGCAGCCACCGGCGCAGGTCAATGGGTTCCATGAGGCTTCATTCTAACATCCACGGCCACCGCGCCGTGAGCCAGCACGCGCAGTGGATTGATCTCGAGCTCCTCGATCCATTCCTGATCCATCACGAGCTGCGATAGACGGACCAGGATATCGACGACCGATGCCTCGTCAGCAGGAGGGATGTTCCGGAAACCTGACAGCTTTCTCCCGGCCCACGTTCTGCGGATCATTCTCGACGCCTCGGCTTCGGTCAGGGGAGCCAGGGCGAACGACACATCCTGGAGCCCTTCTACCTCCACGCCGCCCGAGCCGAACATCATCAACGGCCCGAATTGCGGATCACGCACCGCGCCGACGATGACCTCCTGACCTTGGGGGACCTGCCGCTGGAGATGGATGCCATTGATCCGGGCATCCGGTTTCGCTTTCCGGACACTCTTCATGATTTGCGTATAGGCATTTAGTAGGGTAAGGGCATCCCGGATATCCAGTACCACACCGCCGGCATCTGACTTGTGGGGAATATCGGGCGAGGCGATCTTCATCACAATGGGATAGCCGATTTCGTCTGCGATTGCAGTCGCTTCACCGACCGATGTGGCGAGGCGGAGGGGAGCGGTTGGAATGTTGTAGGCAGTGAGAAGATCATCCAGGTCCAGTATCGTCGGCAGGGGATCGCGCATAGTCCTGGTCATCGCAGCGGCGTCCTTCAAATATTCCGCTCTGCGAGTCAAAGCTCCCAGCGCCGAGGCAGCCCG
>JBLNAU010000552.1:0-3582 GCA_050259515.1 Syntrophothermus sp. | reverse complement strand
GGACAGCGATCATTTCGCTGCGTGGCGGAAAACGGTTTCGGACACGGTCCAAGGCAACCACCTTTCTGCCGGGCGCGGGCACATTGTTTTCGGCAGGGACCCGAAGGATCGATCTGGAAATAATCGACAGCCTCCAGGATGGAGGCTGGCTGTACACTTAATTTCTTCCCTAGTTTCTTCGATGAATTCTGCAGTGACGGGCTTCCACCCGTCGATGCCTTATTCCCCTTCGCTTTGCAAACTACCTTGACAGACATCGTTTTGGGGGATGCTGTGCTGACAGATTATACATCATTTGTTTTTTTGAGGTCTGAGCACGGTACAAAAACAGCAAACCCTCGCTCAGGATGTGAAAGCCGCTCCGACAGGCTCAGTGCAAGGCTGCGCGCTGAATGCTCATGACCGGATCGTTTATGTATTTCTGTTGGTGAATAATAAATGGCGGCAGTGCTACCTGCCGCCATCCCATTCTCACGTTTCTTCAAAAAGCGACATAAATGTCGCACCACCCTATTTTATTCTTCGCCGGCCAGGAGCTTGATCCGCTCCCAGGGCTTGAGGGACTCGTCTTCGGCCAGTAGGGACCGCAGCTCGTACATCTCATCGCGCAGGGCGGCAGCCTTCTCGAACTCCAGGTTCTTGGCGGCTTCCTTCATCTGTTTCTCCATCTCGCCGATGATGCGCTGCAGCTCCTTGCGCGGCATGCTGCCCGGGTCCTTGACGTTGTATTCGCCGCGCATTTCGGCCACTGCCTTCGGGCTCATCTGCTCGGTCAGATCATGGATGGCCTTGTGGATGCTGATCGGGATGATGCCGTGTTCCTCATTGTATTTCATCTGCTTGGCGCGGCGGCGGTTGGTCTCGTCGATGGCGAACTTCATCGAGTCGGTGATCCGGTCGGCATACATGATCACGCGCCCGCTCGAGTGACGGGCGGCGCGGCCAATGGTCTGGATCAGGGCGGTGCCGGAGCGCAGGAAGCCTTCCTTGTCCGCGTCCAGGATGGCGACCAGCGAGACTTCGGGCAGATCGAGACCTTCACGCAGCAGGTTGATGCCCACCAGCACGTCGAACACACCCAGGCGCAGATCGCGCAAAATACCGATGCGCTCAAGCGTCTCCACTTCCGAGTGCAGGTAGTGGACCTTCATGCCCAGCTCCTGCAGGTACTCGGAGAGATCCTCGGACATACGCTTGGTCAGGGTGGTGACCAGGACGCGCTCGTGTTTTTCCACCCGCTGGCGGACCTCTCCGACCAGGTCGTCCACCTGGCCTTTGGTGGGCCGCACTTCCACTTCAGGGTCGATCAGGCCGGTCGGGCGGATGATCTGCTCGACGACCTGGTCCGCCTTTGCCATCTCATAGGGTCCCGGCGTGGCAGAGGTGTAGATCGTGTCGCCCATCACCTGCTCGAACTCGTCGAACTTCAGGGGGCGGTTGTCGATCGCGCTGGGCAGGCGGAAACCGTACTCCACCAGGGTCTCCTTGCGGGCGCGGTCGCCGTTGTACATGCCGCGGATCTGCGGGACGGTCATATGGCTCTCGTCGATCACCAGCAGGTAATCGCTGGGCAGGAAATCGATCATCGTCCAGGGATGCGTGCCGGGGGCGCGGCCGTCCAGGTGACGCGAGTAGTTCTCGATCCCGGAACAGTAACCGACCTCCTTGAGCATCTCCAGGTCGTAGCGGGTGCGCTGCTCGAGGCGCTGGGCCTCCAGGTACTTGCCCGTCTCCTTGAACTGGGCCATGCGCTCCTCCAGCTCGGCCTCGATATTCTTGATGGCATCTTTCATGCGGTCGGCATCCGTCAGGTACTGCTTGGCCGGATAGATGGGCACTTCATCCGGCTCGTCGTAGATCTCTCCGGTCAGCGGGCTGAACTGCATGATGCGCTCCACCTCGTCGCCGAAGAAGGTAATACGATAGCCCTTTTTATCCTCGTAGGCCGGGATGATCTCGAGCGTATCGCCGCGCACCCGGAAGGTGCCGGGCCGCAGCTCCATGTCGTTGCGCTGGTACTGGGACTCGATCAACTGGCGCAGCAGGGCGTTCCGTCGGTACAGCTCCCCCACCCGTAGACGGACGGTCCCCTTGCCGAACTCCTCCGGCGAGCCCAACCCGTAGATACAGGACACCGAAGCGACGATGATCACGTCCCGGCGTGAAACGAGCGCGGTGGTGGCTGCCAGGCGCAGGCGCTCGATCTCCTCGTTGATCTCGGTCTCCTTCTCGATATACAGGTCATGCCGGGGCACGTAGGCTTCCGGCTGGTAGTAATCGTAATAGGAGACAAAGTACGAGACCGCGTTCTCGGGGAAGAATTCCTTGAACTCGGCATAGAGCTGGGCCGCCAGGGTCTTGTTGTGGGCCATGATCAGGGCCGGCTTCTGCACCTGCTGGATCACCGAGGCGATCGTAAAGGTCTTGCCGGTGCCGGTGGCTCCCAGCAGCACCTGGTGCTTTTTCCCGGCATGGATGCCATCCACGAGTCCCTGGATGGCTTCGGGCTGGTCGCCCATCGGTTGGAAAGGGGCATGGAGTTTGAATTGCATAAGTTTGGTTTTAGGGTATAAAAAGGTTAGGGGACGTGCGAACGAGTGTTCTATTTTATCACAGATGCATGGAGTGAGTGTGATTATCGATACCGCATGCCACATGTCATTCTGAGGGAGCGTTCGTCCGCGACCGAAGAATCTCTTGTGTTCCGAGGAGATCCTTCGGCAGCTTACACCTCAGGATGACATGGTTCAGCAGGTATAATGACCCAATTCGATGGAGGAGAACCATGAAACTGGCACTTAACATCCTTGGCGGACTGATCTTCCTCAGCGGGCTGGTGTTCTTTCTGCAGGGGATCAACGTGCTGCCGGGCAGCTACATGACCGGTGACCCACAGTGGGCGATCAATGGCGCCGTCATGATGGCAGTTGCGCTGGTCCTGTTCCTCTTCGCCAACCGCCGCAGGAAGTCATGAGCGAAGCCCTGCGGGTCGGCGATCGGGTGCAGATCTTTCTGGATGGGAAAAGGTGGGGCGCGGAAGGCTGGTACGAGGGGACGGTGGTGCGCATCGACCCCTATTCCGAGCACCGCAGCTTCCACTGGGTGGAGCTGGACGATGAGGCCGGAGCCGCCCTGGGGAGAGGGGTCAAATTGATCTCGGTGCTGAACCCCAGGAATATTCGAAAGATCTAGGAGAGTAGGGAACAATAGACAGTGATCAGTGGGCATGGGGTAGTGTGGATGGGCGATCGTCAAGATTGGATATTCGATAGTAGAGAATAGAGAAAAGTGAGTAGGGAGGAGAGAGTGGCCCGGCGACGGTAGTGTGCCGCGTGCATGTCGCGAGCAGGTATCTGCGATCATCCTGCGATGGTCCTGCGATGCTGCTGCGACGACGGGCCGATGGATTGTCTGATTATACGGAAACGGATCGTTTACATACCCCCGGGTGCTTTCCCGGTCTGCAAGGAAAGCCAGAGGCTACCCATCCAGAGGGCTTTTGACGGCGAGCCCGCCGCGGTTAAGGACGTGGGTGTAGATCATGGTGGTCTTGACGTCCTTATGCCCGAGCAGCTCCTGGAC
>JBLNAU010000551.1:0-4082 GCA_050259515.1 Syntrophothermus sp. | reverse complement strand
CAGATCATGGGCCCACACTTGTCGGAAGAAACGCTGTTGAAAATTGGTCATCTGTACCAGAGCCAGACCGACTGGCATCTGAAACATCCACAATGCTGGAATGATTAACTTCTGCCTCACCCCAGCCCTATCCCACCGGGAGAGGGGAAATTGATGAACATGAAATACGAACCTGTCATCGGACTCGAAGTTCACGCCGAACTGCTGACCCAATCCAAGATGTTTTGTGGATGCGAGGTGGTCGATTCGATCACCGCCAGACCGAACCGTTATATCTGTCCTGTTTGCACGGGCCAGCCGGGTGCACTGCCTGTGCTGAACAAAAAAGCCGTTGAACTGGCAGTGAGGGTTGGCCTGGCGCTCGGCTGCGAGATCCACGCCGAGAGCATTTTCGCCCGCAAAAACTACTTTTATCCCGACCTGCCCAAGGGCTATCAAATCTCGCAGTATGACCAGCCCCTGGCCACAGATGGAAGGATCGAGATCGAGACTGAAGCGGGTCCACGGGTTGTCCGTATCCGCCGCGTCCACCTGGAGGAGGATACGGGCAAGCTTTCACATGCGGATGGGAACTCATTCATCGATTACAACCGGAGCGGGGTTCCGTTGCTGGAAATTGTGACCGAGCCGGATATGCGTTCCGCGGAGGAGGCCAAAGCCTACGCCACCAAATTGCACGCGATCCTGCGCTACCTGGGCGTCAATTCCGGTGATATGGAAAAAGGTGTCATCCGTTTCGAGGCCAACGTCTCGGTGCGGGAAGCGGGCAGCGATCTCTTCAACACACGGACGGAGATCAAGAACCTCAACTCGTTCCGTGCGCTGACCGAAGGCACGCAGTATGAGATCAAGCGCCAGACCGAGGTTTATTTGAGCGGCAGGACCGTCGACCAGGAAACATTGGGTTTTAATGAAGCCACCGGCAAAACCTACTCCCAGCGCGGCAAGGAGAGCGCACATGACTATCGCTACTTCCCTGAGCCCGACCTGCCTCCGCTGGTCCTGGAACAGGGTTGGATCGACTCCATCCGCGCCACGCTGCCCGAGCTGCCAGAAGCGAAAACACTCCGGTTCATTGAGCAATATGAGCTAAAGCCTCAGGAAGCGCGCCTGTTGACCTCGGAAAAGGCACTGGCAGATTATTTTGAAGCGGTGGCCTCCAAATCCAAGAGCCCGGCGAAGACGGTCAGCTCCTGGATCGCAGGGGAGTTCATGCGTTATTTGAACGACCTCGATATCGATATGGAAAATATTCCGGTCCCTGCAGAGGACTTTGCCCGGCTGATCGACATGGTATTGGACAAAACAATCAGTGGAAATTCAGGAAAGGTAGTTCTCGGCGAGCTGTTCAAAAATGGCGGCAGGCCGGAAGAAATCGTCAAAGAAAAGAATCTCGCTCAAGTCTCGGATGAGGGATTCATTCAGGAAACAATCACAAAAATCCTCAACGACAACCCCAGGGAAGTGGAGCAATACCTGGCCGGCAAGGAGACCCTTCTGCAATGGTTCATGGGTCAGGTCGCCCGAGCCACCAAAGGCAAAGCCGATCCGGCGGTGGCACGCGAGCTGTTGGTCCAGAATTTGAATCGATTGAAACCGTAACAAAACAGGCACTATCCAATATAATTACCAAAACAATTTTGTGAGTGAGGACAACATGGCTGAACAAATCAGCGTTTCACAGATCTCGAAATATGCCGGGCAGGAAGTGACGATCAAGGGCTGGGTCTATAACCGCACAGATAAAGGCAAGTTATGCTTTTTACTGGTGCGCGACGGTTCAGGCTTCGTGCAATGTGTGGCCTTCAAGGGCGATCTCGATCCCGAAGTGTTCGACCGGGTGATCCGCCTGCCGCAGGAGTCGGCGGTCATCATCACGGGGCCGGTTCGCGAGGACAAGCGCGCCCCGGGCATCCCCGGCGGATACGAGATCGGCGTGAAGCAAATTGAGATCGTTAGCGAGGCAGCGCTCGACTACCCAATGTCGCTCAAGGATCACGGCGTGGATTTTGCGCTCGATCACCGTCACCTGTGGATCCGCATGCAGAGCCAGTGGGCGATCCTGCGGGTGCGCGTCCGGGTCATGTCAGCCGTGCGCGAATACCTGGACGGTCACGGATTCTTCAATCTCGATACTCCGATCCTGACCCCGGCCGCGGCGGAAGGGACCACCACCCTTTTTGAAACTCCATACTTCGACGAAGGCTTTGCTTATCTGGCCCAGACGGGACAGCTCTATAACGAAGCCAACATCTTCTCCTTCGGGAAGGTCTACTGTTTTGGCCCCACCTTCCGGGCCGAGAAATCCAAGACCCGCCGTCACCTGACCGAGTTCTGGATGCTCGAGCCTGAGATCGCCTTCTGTGACCTCGACCAGCTCATGGAGGTGGAGGAAGGCTTGATCACACATATCGTCCAGGCCGTCCTGCGCGACTGTGCTGCTGAATTGAAATTCCTCGGGCGGGACACCTCGATGCTGGAGAAAACCCAGGCTCCGTTCCCGCGCATGTCCTATGACGACGCGGCCAAGTATCTGATCGATCTTTATGAAAAAGAGACCGACCCGGAAAAGAAGGAATTGCATAAATTCGAATGGGGCATGGACTTCGGCGCGCCGCACGAGACCGAGCTGACCAAGCTGAACGAAAAGCCCCTGTTCGTCTATGGCTATCCCAGCGCGGTCAAGGCTTTTTACATGGAGCCCTGGCCCGGCCGTCCGGAGGTCTGCAAATCTGTGGACCTGCTTGCACCGGAAGGCTACGGCGAGATCTGCGGCGGCTCGGAACGCATGTCCGATCACGATATGTTGCTGGCCCGCATCCAAAAGGAAGGGCTGCCGGAAGAGGCGTTCAAGTGGTATCTGGAGCTGCGCAAGTATGGCTCCGTCCCCCACTCCGGCTTCGGCATGGGCGTCGAGCGTGTCACCGCCTGGATCTGCGGCATCGAGCACATCCGCGAGGCCATTCCCTTCCCGAGAACGATCAAGAGAGTGTATCCCTAAAATGAAAACTCCTGAATGTGGCAGCCACATTCAGGAGTTTTTTTGAGAAGGGATCATCCCGGGTCAAACCTGTATAAGCCTGCCTTCTTCGCAACAGCCAGGGCATCCTTATATTCCTGGGCTGTGATAGAGCGATGGATCTCCTCAAACCTTTCGCCTGTCACTTTTCCGGCGGGAGCATACTGGGCCATGAGGTTGATATAGGTTTTCGGCGAAACCTCGCGGGCCAGAAACTTCATCACATCCCGTGTGCCTGCAACGATGCCGGGCATCAAAAGGTGGCGGACCAGGACACCCCGTCTGGCAAGCCCATCCTCATCGATCTGAAGATCCCCCACCTGCCTGTACATTTCCTTAATGGCTCGTCTGGCTGCTTGCGGATAATCCCTGGCGGCAAGATATTTCAGCGCCAGGCCGGAATCCCAGATCTTGAAATCGGGCAGATAGATATCCACCACGCCATCCAGCAGACGAAGGGTCTCCAGGGAGTCGTAGGCTGAGGTGTTATATACGATCGGGATTCGCAAACCTTGTTCTACGGCCAGCAGGAGCGCCTCCAGGATCTGCGGCACAACGTGAGTAGGTGTCACCAGGTTGATGTTATGACAGCCTGCGGACTGCAGTTCCAGCATCATGGCTGCCAGGCGTCCTGGCTCGGTCTCCTCCCCTTTCCCGAGATGGCTGATCTCGAAGTTCTGACAAAACTGGCAGCGGAGGCTGCACCGGGAAAAGAAGATCGTCCCGCTTCCGTGCCAGCCGCTCAGGCAGGGCTCCTCCCCCCTGTGAGTAAAGTACCCGTTCACGCGTGCGAAGCGGCCCGTTTTACAGATGCCGGTCACACCAGCCAATCGGTTCTCATGACATTTGCGCGGGCAGATTTCACAGGAGCTCAGGACTTCAAGAGCCTGCCGGCTCCTTTCCTTAAGTTCGCGGCTGCGATGGAGACGCAGGTAGGCAGGCTCAAAACCTTTCGAGGAGAAGAAAAATTCTGAGGGAGTATTCATGAGGCAACCTGGAAAAAATCCCGGCCCAAACCCGGCTGGGATCATGGATTTCGGTTAGGGGATGATCAGCACCTGGC
>JBLNAU010000550.1:0-2593 GCA_050259515.1 Syntrophothermus sp. | reverse complement strand
CCTGCTTACCTCCCTTGCCTTATATGTTTCATCGAATCAACCCCCTGCTCACACCCATCACCCAGCCGAAGGTCCGAACCGCGTAGATGATCCCATCGATCAGCCGGCCGGAAAAGCTGCTTTTCTGGCAGAGCAGGTACAGAGTTTGAAGGAACAGCTGCACGAAGAGAAATACCGCATATCCCAGTTAACTCTATTGAACGAGCTTAGTCAGCAGCTCGAGGCGGAACTGGACCCACCGGTCTCTGCGCAGCTGGCAGTCAATACTCTTGAGCGGGCCATGAAATGTTCAGTGGTCTCCCTCTACCTCTTTATACCGGAGGAGCATTGCTTTACCGTCCTTGCATCCGCCGGGAAAATGACCAGCCTCATCCCCCCCGGATACCGCCAGGATTTAAAGGTGGGCCTGCTCGGGCGGACAGCCAGGACCCGAAAAACGAACATGGTTAACGACACCCGGCTCGATCCGGATTTTTTTCAGTTGGAGAATGACAGCACGCTTTCCATGATCAGTGTGCCGATTCTTCAAAACGGCTATGTCAAAGGTGTCCTGGAAATCTGCTCGGATGAAACCAGTGCATTTGGCAGTACGGATGTTTTCATCGCTGAGGGAGTGGCATCCGAGCTTATGCGAGCCTGGGAGCGTGCTAGTTATCATCAGCGCCTGACCGAATTGATCCAGGCAGGTATTTCTCTCACCACACTGATGGATCCCCAGGCTGCAGTTCAGGAGATCGCCGCCATTGCGCGCAACACGCTGGAGGCACAGTTTGTCTTTGTCACCCTGCTCGACCAGCAGGGAAATTTCTCACGCACAGGGTCGGCTGGCGAGGCGGGGAAGTTATCCGCCTGCCTCAATACAAATCCAGCCGATGAGCCATTGATGCAAGCCGCCCTGAATGCCCCAAAACCCTTTCGCGTACGGGACCTGCGCAAGTATTCCAGCACGGGCAAGTTGGAAATCGATCATCCTGGCCTGCGCAGTTTACTGGCAATCCCGGTCCGTCTGCACCGTCTGAGCATTGGAGCGATCCTTGCCTTTGGGAAACAGGAAGGGATATTTTTTTGTGAGAACGACGAGTCCCTGGCGGACCTGCTCTCGTCCCAGGCTGCGGCTGCCATTGAAAGCTCCTGGCTGTACCAGGAACTGCGCAATACCCTCAGCATTACGTCCATGCTGTATCAATTGAGCGTGGATGTGATCCAAACGGAGGAGCTGAGCAAGGCTGCCGAGCTGATTGCCCAGGCTGCCCACAAAGTTACCAATTCAAGGGACACCGGTATTGTCCTGCTGACGAACGAGGGGCAAATTGAAGCTGAGGTGGAGATCGATATCAATGGATTACACGCCCGGCGCGAGCATCCCATGGAGACCATCCACCAGGCGGTCCAAACCGGTCAAAGCATCATCGTCTCTATCGAAAATGGATCGCTGGTCTGCTATCCCCTGCTGACACGCGGCCGGACCTACGGTGTACTGTGGCTGCGCATCCCGGAGAGCCGGGGACAGAACTTTACGAACATGCAGACACTTGCCAACCAGGCGGCGATCGCCCTGGAACGCTCCATCCGCGGCGTTGAACTGGTCCACAAGCAAAAGCAGCTGGAGGCGGCCTATGCCGAGCTGGAAGTCACTTACGATCAGACGCTGACTGCACTCATGTCTGCACTGGATGCACGCGACCGGGATACGGAGGGACACAGCGTGCGTCTCAGCCGGCTCGCATACCTGCTGGGTGAGGAGCTTGGCCTGAACAGTCATCAGTTGAAGGCATTGGAAAGAGGCGCCCTTCTCCACGATATCGGAAAGATCGGCATCAGCGACCGGATCCTGCACAAGCCCGGCCGGCTGACCGAGGAGGAGTGGCGGATCATGCGCAACCATCCGAATATCGGAGCGCGGATCGTGCAAGGGATTCCGTTTTTACAGGATACGCTGCCGGTGATCCAGCATCATCACGAGCGTTGGAATGGTACCGGGTACCCGCTTGGATTAAAGGAATCGGATATTCCCATACAGGCCAGGATCTTTGCTGTGGCGGACGTTTTCGATGCATTAACCAGCAACCGCACGTATCGAAAAAAGTCTTCTCCCGAGGAGGCAATCCAGTACCTGACCGACCATGCCGGCTCTCTATTCGATCCATCCATTGTCCAGGCGATGTCCCGCATCCCCTATACTGACTTTCTGCAGAAGGAAAAGACTTCCCTATGAGAGTCAAGAAGCCCAGGACCACTTTTGCGCCTCACGAGATCCAGCGTTTCATATTTCCGGTGACGCTTGCCTTCATCTGTATCATGGCCGGCGTGCTCCTTGAACATCTGCTGACCACCGACAGACTGGATGCCAGGCTCATCTTTTACGGTCTGAGTGCCATTTTATATGCTCTGATAAACAACACACTGCTGGTCCGAACACACGATTATCAGGAGACCTATGGCCTGATCAATGCGATATTTTCGGGTATCTGGCTGGGATTGTTCACTTTTATGGCCCCCCCGGAAGTAAGTGAAACCGCCCATGTCCTGATCCTGCTGGGCATTATTGCGGTTGCCATTGTCTCGGGCCGCTTCTATTCCTATCTGACCATGG
>JBLNAU010000549.1:0-3724 GCA_050259515.1 Syntrophothermus sp. | reverse complement strand
GCTCCTCCAGTATTCCCATGTTCACGGAAATGCTGGCACGCATCTTCGGCAGAGAGAAGGTCAAAGAGTCGAATGTGTTTACAAGTGTGGTCGCCGGGCTGGCTATCAAAGCCCGGGAAGGCCAAGCAGGCTGATTGTTTCCTTAAATGAGGCAAAAGTTCCATTCGCATGGAAGAGTATAATTTATATCAGTCTATCGTCGTAAAAACTTAAACAGTAAACAACAAAGTGAAGGTTTTCTATGGGTACAGGTGATGGGATCGACTCCTCATTGCTCCGTAGTTTAACAGGCTTGCAGGATACTGCTTCCCTGGCTGGCTTTTTACAGATAGCATTTGATGCAGTGGTTACATTTGATTCGCGTGAACGGATCCTCTCCTGGAATCCGGCAGCCGAGAGAATGTTTGGGTGGTCTTTGGAAGAGGCACTCGGAAAAACGCCCGCCGAGCTATTTTGGCCGGCAGAAATGCCACCGGAACAGGAGTCGAAAACCCAGAGACAGGCCAGAATCAACCGGGGCGAAACGCTGCAGGGCAGACTGACTCCCTGCCGCAAGGACGGTTCCACCTTCCCAGCCCAATACGCAGCCCGCGCCATTTTTGATCCGAGCGGGAGGATCAGCGGATATCTGGCTGTTTATCGCGATCTCTCTGCCCAGGCACAGGCCCTTGAAAAGGAAAAACAGCTCCAGGAATCCAATCACAGGCTGAACCAGATCCTGGCAAGTATTCAGGATGATTTCTATGTTTTGAATCGCGATTGGGTCTTTGTCTTTGCCAGCCGGACGTTCACCGCCAGAATTGGAAAGGAACCGGAGGACTTTGTAGGGAACAATATTTGGGAAATGTTCCCCAAACATATCGGGGGTGTTTTGTATCAGAATTTCCATGCCTCCATGGAAGAGAGGCAGATTCGGCGGTTTGAGATGCCGGGGAAATATACCGATACCTGGTACAGGATGACAGCTTTTCCGTCCGATGAAGGAATTACCGTTATTGGAACAGACATCACGGAGCGCAAGCTGGCGGAGGAAGCATTGCGGGAAAGCGAAGAACGCTATCGCCACCTGGTGAAGCACGCTCCCTCAGGCATTTATGAGATCGATATAGAAACCACGCGCTTTACTGAGGTCAACGACACCATGTGTGAAATCCTTGGCTACACGCGTGAGGAGCTGCTGTCCATCAAGCCGGAGGAGCTTCTGGAGGAGGAGAGCCGGGGACTCTTCAAGGAACGCATCTTAAAAACACTTGCTGGTGAGAGGATTTCAGAACAGACAGAATACAAGGTCAGGACCAGGGATGGTCATGAGCTATGGGCGGTTCTTAATACAACGATCAACTATGAACACGGGAGACCTAAAAGCGTTTCTGTGATCGCACATGACATCACCGAGCGCAAGCAGGTTGAAACAACGCTGCGTGAAAGCGAGGAGCGTTACCGCCGCATCGTGGAAGATACCCACGAAGGCATCTGGATGATCGATTCGAATGGGGCGACCAGCTATGTCAACCCCCAGATGGCTGCTTTGCTCGGATATACCCCTGAGGAAATGATCGGCCGGAATGCCTTTGATTTTGTCATTGACGATGACATCAGCCGCGGTCAGCAGGAATGGCAGAATCGACAGAAGGACAACGGTGGGAGACAGTCGGAGTATCGATACCGGCACAAGGATGGGCACGCGGTCTGGTGCCTGGTAAACAGCAGCACTCTCGTGGATGGGCAGGGCAGGAACATGGGGATCCTGGGTATGTTCACAGATATCACCGGGCGCAAGCGGTCCGAGGAATTGCTGGTGCAGCAGGCCCAGTTGCTGGACCTATCCAGCGAAGCCATATTTGTTTGGGAGCTCGGCGGTGTCATCGAATACTGGAATTACGGGGCAGAGAAGCTCTATGGCTATAGCAATCAGGATGCCATTGGGCGGAACAGCCATGAATTGCTGGCAACAATGCATCCGCAGGGAGTGACTGCATTCCTAAGAACACTCGAGCAGGAAGGGGAATGGCGCGGTGAGGTCATCCACAGGACGAAGGATGGACGAACCGTGATCGTCGAATCGAGCCAGCAATTGGTCAACCAGGGAGGACGCAGGCTGGTCCTGGAGACAAATCGCGATGTCACCGAGCGGAAACGGGCGGAGGATGCGCTTCGACAGAGCGAGCATCAGTTGCAGCTGCTCAATGAATCCCTGGAACAGAAAGTTCAGGAAAAAACAGCAGAAGTGCGCCGGCTGGCATCCGATCTGACCAAGGCCGTGCAGCGCGAGCGCCACCGGATCTCCCATATCCTGCATGACGATTTGCAGCAGCGCATCTATGCGATCCAGATGCAGCTGACCATCCTGAGATATGAGCTCCAGAAGGAGAGTACGGCCGCACAAAATGAGACGTCCGATATCGAGCAGCAGCTGAGCGAGGTCCTGGAGATCACACGCCATCTCAGCATAGATCTGAGCCCGCCTATCCTGCAGAATGAAGGGTTATCGCATGCGATCAGCTGGCTCGCCGGACGGATGAGGCAGCGCTATGGCCTGCCCATCGAGCTCCAGGCGGATGAGGCGTTTGTCATTGCGGATGAGGATGTCCATGTATTCCTGTTCAACTGCGTGCGCGAATTGCTTTTCAACATTGTCAAGCATTCCGAAGCCAGCCGGGCACTGGTTGCACTGGCCTGGACGGAAGGCGGCCTTCAGATCGAAGTGAGCGACAACGGCAAAGGGTTCGTGGCTTCGAATAATGAGGGACAGGAGAATGCCGGGACCGCCGAGCAGGATATCCAGCAGCTGAGCTTTGGCCTGCCCACGATCCGCAAGCAATTAAGCCTGTTTGGAGGGCGCATGGAGATCAAAACGAACCCGGGAGCCGGGACCCGGATTCTGCTTTTTATCCCGGTGGACGAAAAGGATAAAGTCTTCCCATCCGGGATCTAGAGGCCTGGCAGGGATAAACTTTTAATAGCTATGCTTGAAAGACCCGACATTCCGGACGAGGTCATCACTTCCCGCCTGCAGGAACAATACAATTTAGAGGTTACCAGCTTGTCGTTCCTCCCTATCGGAGCCGATCTGCGGACAGCCGTCTATCGGGTCATCACGGACGATGGGAGGGATTATTTCCTGAAGCTAAGAAAAAACTTCCAGGAAGTGATCGTGCTGGTCCCGTTGATGCTTGGCAGCTTGGGAATCCGGTCCATCCTGGTTCCATTTGAGACCCAATCAGGTCAGCACTGGGCGGACCTGGGGGAATACAAGCTGATCCTGTATCCCTTCATCCAAGGGCAGGATGGATTCGAAAGGCAAATGACCGATGCACAAAGACGAACCCTTGGCGAAGCCTTTCGCGGGATCCACAGCACAAAAGTTCCAGACGAATTGAAAAACCGGCTTCGAAAAGAAACTTTTTCTGCAGAGTGGCGCGATGAGATGAGGTCCTTTTTGGAGCAGGTGAACGACAAAACCTTTGTCGACCCGACCGCCCGAAAACTGGCAGAGTATATCCAGCGCCAGCACAATGAGATCCGCCGGGTGCTGGAGCGTACGGAGCAGCTCGCTTTGCAGATTCAAAGCCATCCGTTTGAGCTGGTTTTATGTCACTCGGATATTCACGGCGGCAACATCCTGATCAGTGACACTGATGATCTTTACATTGTGGACTGGGATGATCCCATCCTGGCGCCCAGGGAACGCGATCTGATGTTCATCGGGGGTGGGATCGATGAT
>JBLNAU010000548.1:0-3751 GCA_050259515.1 Syntrophothermus sp. | reverse complement strand
CGTGGCAACGCGCGTGAATCAGCCGCAGAAAACCGCTGATATGGTGAAGGAAATTTCTAAGAACTAAATTCTTGCTAGGGTGACAGCCCTGATGCTTATCGGTAGATCATGGAATTCCACTTGTTACCTGCTTTTATCGGAGAAGAAAATGACAATCGCCACGGTCGACTTAAAATGGTTCCAGTTCCACCAGAGAATCCTCCACTGGCAGAAAAGACACCGTTCCGATCAAAGTGCCCGGGTGGACCATGCCAGGGAACGGTCCATAAGCATCCTTCAAAAGCGTTATGGCTATGACCGGGAGAAGGCAATATCAGAACTGGACAGGCATTATTCAAAAGCACATCTTGGCTGAAACCATATAGCCTGGTTCGATGAGACGAAAATTCATGGTTGGGACAACCAGATCTGGACCTGCAAACCTTCTTGGTGGGGAGGAGGGTGAATGCAGGATTGTTTGTTGCTTCATTAAAAAAAGGAGAGGCCCATGGGAAGAAAAGCGGGTATATGGCTCGACCGACATAAGGCTGTCATTGTAAGTTATACCGAGCGTGTCATGGCCAGAGCCATCATCACTTCCGATATGGAACATTATGTACTGGACTCCACGAGTATTCCTGAGGATGGCTCGCCAGAGAATCCGCGTAACAGGCGCTTCTGGAACCACCTCGGCGAATATTATGACAAGATCATCGCGAATATTCGTGACGCCGAACAAATTCAAATATTTGGACCGGAAGAGGCCAAGTACGAGCTCCAAAAACACATGGAGGCCGCAGGGCTGGCAGAACGTATCATCAGCGTGGAAGATGCAGGCAAAATGACGGACATGCAGATCACCACTAAAGTCGAGAAACGTTTTCCAAGCCGGTCCCAATATGACATTTTCTAAAATACCACTTCATGTCCAGCTGAGGAGAAAAAGATTTCAAGCCGAGCGTGAGTTTGGAACAGGCTCATCAATAGCCCGTCAATTCGTTTCCCTGGAAAAAGTTTTCCAGTTTAAAGCCGTAGATTGAAGGAGTATCCCTTGAATGTAAATAAAGATGTCTTCGAAGATAAGTGGGGACAAATCCGCGCCCAATCCAAAGTGTGGTGGAATTTATTTACCGATGATGATCTCAACAAGGTGGAAAAATCACCCATTAAGTTTGACAAATATGTCATGCTACTGCGAGTGAAATATGGCTATACGCGCGAATTCGCCAAGACTGAAATCAGCAGGCGAGTTACAGAGCTGGAGCCCAGGATACTCAATAATCTCGGGGGTAAGGAAAAAGGACATTGAAACTGAAGTTTCTTTTTATCGTTATGGAACTACTCACCCTGCTGGCTTATCCGGTCGTATTTGTACATGGCAAACTGAGTAAGTTTTCAAGGTCAGAGGCAGGTCTTCCTCCAGTGAATTTCTTAATACATTGTCCAGCCAATCTAGTTTAGGCAGATGACCCCTTGGAAAATCCCAAACACCCGGGAGAAGGAGAATGATGCGTACTCAAAAAATCGACTTTCCTACACAGCAGGTCCCCTGCGTCTTTCCCAAAGAGCCAACCGAACTGGGTCCAGCTCTCTCAGAATTGCACTTGAATGAGAGCTATCCTGTCATCGTGCTGATCGGGGGCGAGATCGGTGTACCACAGGCAGATGCGACCCAACAGGCCATCCAGACCATTTCCAGGATCGCACAGGATATGAATGCTCTGGTGATCTGCGGAGGCACGGACATGGGGATCATGGCTGAAATCGGCCAGATCCACTCACAAAGAGGCTATACATTTCCCCTGGTAGGCATAACACCCGAGGAGCTGGTCACATGGAAGGATGGTCCACCCAGCAATAAGTTTTTATGGTGGGGAAAGCAACGCTGGCAGCTCGAGCCTCATTACACCCACTTCATCCTTGTGCCTGGCGACAAGTTCGGAGACGAGTCACCCTGGATCGCTGCCACAGCAGCTCTTTTATCCAGGGACCACCGGTCTGTAACTGTCTTGATCAATGGCGGCGAGGTGTCCAGGAAGGACATCGATTTAAGTTTGAAGGTGGGACGCCCGGTCATCGCTTTGAGCCGTACCGGACGCCTGGCAGATGAATTATCAAGGGATCCCGCCCGGAACAAAATGATCTCGATCGCCCCGGCGAATGCCGCCCAGCGGATCCTTGAACTGGTTCAAGCCTCATTGTCCGCCAATAGGAAAAGCGCGCCCGCTTTATAGATACTCTATTCTATGTTGCAAGCTGATGAATTCCATCGGGGAGACACTTAGCAAGGAGTAACAATGGATAACGTAATTACATGCCCGCACTGTCAGAGAAACATAACTGGAGACCCAATCGTTGAGGATGCGGCGAAAGGCTCACCTACTGGGAGATTACTGGCCAGCTCAGGAACCAGAAAAAAACCAGCGCGAAGATCCAGAGCTGGTTCCAGGGGCACCTGAAGCGCCATGGCTAGAACCGTGTAATTCAAGATGAAAATTCTACTTGTCTATCCGGAGTTTCCGGACACCTTCTGGAGCTTTAAGCACGCCCTTCGCTTTATCCACAAGAAAGCGGGGGCGCCTCCTTTGGGCCTGCTGACTGTAGCGGCAATGCTGCCTTCCGGCTGGGAAAAACGATTGGCCGATCTCAATGTGAGCCGCCTCACAGAGGAAGACCTGGCCTGGGCGGATTACGTCTTCATGAGCGCCATGATCGTGCAAAGGGATTCGGCGCGGGAGATCATCCAGCGCTGCAAGAGGGCCGGCGTGAAAATCGTTGCAGGAGGCCCGCTCTTTACAATGGAATTCGATCAATTCCCGGAGGTGGACCATTTTGTCCTGAACGAGGCAGAGGAAACATTAAAACTGTTCCTGCAAGACCTGGAAGCTGGCCGGGCTGGACCAGTGTACACCTCCGATCAGTTCCCCGATCTAAAACAAACACCTGTTCCGCTCTGGCGCCTGGCAAACCTTAAGCATTACAGCACGGTCAGCATACAGTTCTCCCGCGGTTGTCCCTTCAACTGTGACTTTTGCAATGTGACCACCCTGCTGGGACATCGTCCGCGCACCAAGGCAGCCAGACAGATCATCGCCGAACTGGACAGCCTCTACGCGCTGGGCTGGCGCCAGGGCGTTTTCTTTGTGGACGACAACTTCATTGGCAACAAAAAACATATCAAGACCGAGGTCCTGCCCGCCCTGATCGAATGGCGCAAAGGCAGGAGGGGTATGCCGTTCAGCACGGAAGCATCCATTAACCTGGCGGACGATCCCCAGTTGATGAGTTTGATGGTGCAGGCCGGGTTCGATACGGTCTTTGTCGGCATCGAATCCCCGAATGAAGACAGTCTGACTGAATGCAGCAAGTGCCAGAATAAGGACCGCGACCTGCTGGAAAGCATCCGGCGGCTCCAGCGCGCAGGTCTTCAGGTCCAGGGTGGGTTCATCATTGGGTTCGACAATGATTCGCTCGCGATCTTCCAACAGCAGATCGATTTCATCCAGAACAGCGGCATTGCAACAGCCATGGTCGGGCTGCTGCAGGCCCCTATTGGGACCCGGCTGTATGAGCGGTTGCAAAAGGAAGGCCGTCTGGTCGCCGGTTTTTCAGGCGACAACGTGGACGGCACAACCAATATCATTCCCAGGATGGGTCTGGAAACACTGCGGAAAGGATATCGTGAAGTACTGAGCCATATCTATGCTCCCCGGTTCTATTACGAGCGTGTGCATACGTTCCTGCGCGAATACAAGCCGCCCAGAGTCCAGGC
>JBLNAU010000547.1:0-3337 GCA_050259515.1 Syntrophothermus sp. | reverse complement strand
GACCTGTATTACTCGGGAATTCGGCCTGTTTCTGAACTTGGCGGTCCGCTGGTCATTGGCCGCGGCTCCTGGTACGTGGTGGCGCTGGTCAACTCCTATATCTTCAACCTGATGGGAATGGCCGTTCTGATCTGGTGTGCCTTTCAGTACCGCAACCTCTATCGCCGGCAGACCCTGGCCTTGATCGGCGCGGTCCTGATCCCGATCCTGGTCAATGTGTTCTATCAACTCGCCCCGGTGGTAATGCCTGCCTTTTCCACGCGTGTGGATCTGACACCGATCTCGTTTACGTTGAGCGCGGCGCTGCTCGCAGTGGGTGTCTTCGGTTTGCGGATCTTTGACCTGATACCGATCGCGCGTTACACGGTGATGGAACAAATCCCGGAGATGGTGTTTGTGGTCGATTCACATGACCGTGTGCTGGATGCAAACTCCGTGACCCAGCGGATCCTCAACAGGAACACGGACGAGATCATCGGAAAACATCTCACGGAGGTCTTTAAGAGCTGGCCTCAGCTGCTCGATCGTTATCTGAAGGCCAGTCAAGTCCATGAAGAGATCCAGATTCCCGGAGATCCGCCTCGCACCTTCGACCTCGTGATCTCTGCACTGTACAATCGGTTTAACGTGCCCGAGGGTCGTGTGATCGTTGCCCATGAGATCACCGACCAGAAGGTGCTTCAGAACAATCTCCAGCGGGCCAACGATACCTTAAAGGTCCAGCTGGCTGAAATCGAGCAGCTGCGTGCCAGGCTGCAGGAACAGGCGATCCGCGATCCGTTGACGAACGTGTACAACCGTCGTTACATGGCTGAATTCCTCGACCAGGAGATTGCCCGCGCCGCACGGGAGAACTACCCGGTATCCATCGCCATCATGGATATGGACAATTTCAAGCAGTTCAATGATAACTACGGACACAAATGCGGGGATGTGGTCCTGCAGGCCTTTGCAAACTTTCTGGTGGACCATACCCGGCGCAGCGACGTGGTCTGTCGTTACGGAGGGGAGGAGTTCGTGATCCTCATGCCGAACGCCTCCCTCGAGGACAGCTATGCACGGGTGGAAGCCTGGCGGCAGGATTTTTCTGAATGTGCCGTCCCCTATGAGGATATGAGGTTTGCAGCGACCTTTTCAGCAGGTATGGCAGTCTTTCCAGACCATGGCCTGACAGGAGAAGGAATTCTTCAAGCGGCAGATAAAGCGCTTTATCTAGCCAAGAACGGCGGGCGCAATCGCGTCACAATATCTGCCGGAGCTTAATCCATAAATAGAGGTAATTATGCAAATTGACATTATTGGTGTTCCCATTGACCTGGGTGCGGACCGCCGCGGTGTGGACATGGGTCCCAGCGCGATCCGGTATGCGCATCTCCACAACAAGCTGGAGGATCTGGGTTATACCCTGCGGGATAATGGGAATATTGAAGTGCCCATTCAGGAGACCTGTGCCATCACCGACTCCCGGCTGAAGTATCTTGACTGCATCGTTCCCATGGGGCGGCGGGTTGCCGGTGCGGTGGCTACCTCCATGCAGGGAGGGCGCTTCCCGCTGGTGCTGGGTGGCGATCACAGCCTGTCCGTCGGGTCCATTCGTGGCGCAGCAAAGTACAAAAAGCTGGGGATCATCTGGGTGGATGCTCATGCGGATTTCAATACCGCCGAGACCACGCCTTCAGGAAATATTCATGGCATGCCGCTGGCGGCCTTATGCGGGCTCGGTGACCCGCGCCTGGTCTGCCTGTGGGACGAAGCGACTCCCGTGGTGGACCCCAGGCGCGTTGCGGTGATCGGTGCGCGGGATCTGGACCCCGGGGAGAAGCGCAACCTGCGCGATGCAGACGTCATGGTCCAGAGCATGGAACAGATCGACCGCATCGGCATGGTCGCCGCGCTGGAGAAAGCCATCCACCGTGTCAGCCGCGATGTGGACGGCATCTACCTTTCGCTCGACATGGACGCGCTCGACCCGCGTCACGCGCCGGGGGTGGGGACTCCCGTCCCTGGCGGCCTGACCTACCGGGAGGCTCACCTCGCCTGTGAAGTCGTGGCCGAAACCGGCAAGCTCATTGGCATGGACCTCGTTGAAGTGAATCCGATCCTCGATGTACAGAACCAAACCGCCATCCTGGCCGTGGAGTTCATCCGCTCGGCACTCGGCTCCCGCATCTGGGGCGGATAGCAGGACTGCCCTTAAGAACAAGGTACAATACATTTATGAGCACTTTATACGGCCCCCTATTAATTGTTGAAGATGTTCCCAATGTTCTTGAGCTGCTTGAAGTGACACTGCGCTTCAAGGGTTATGCCGTCCTGACCGCTCACAACGGCGAGGAAGCGCTGGCAGTCATCGCACGCCAGAAGCCGGTGCTGATCATCACAGACATCTTGATGCCCAAACTGGATGGATATGCTTTTGTCCAAAAGCTTCGCTTGAATTCGGAGACCCGGTCCATTCCGGTTGTCTTTCTCTCCGCCACCTATGTGACCCCTGAAGACAAGGATTTTGCATTGAGCCTGGGCGCGGCCCGCTTCATGGAAAAGCCCATTGATACCGAGGACTTTTTGTTGACCGTGGCTGAGCTTGTCACACAGCAGCCGCTCACCCAGCCCCAGCCGCTGGATATGGAGAGATTCTATAATGGGTACCGAACCCGGCTTGAAAACAAGCTGAGGCACAAGAATACACAGATCGCCCGCGCCGAACGCCTGCTTCCGACACTTCCCGTGGATCAAAGACCAGCATTCGAAGCCTTGTTGAAGCAGTCCATGCGCGATCGCGATGAGATCCAAACTGAATTGAACGATATCTATAAAACCCTGGACGAATTGAAAAAATAATGACACCTACTCTTTCTGAAATCGAACGCCTTGCACGAGAGGCGGGAGCCATCCTGCGCGCCGGCTACAACAAGGAACATCAGGTAAATTACAAGGGCGTGATCGACCTGGTGACCGAAGTGGATCATCAGTCCGAGGATTTTTTGCTTGGAGAAATCCAGTCGAAACATCCCGGCCACCATATCTTCGCTGAGGAAAGCGGGATCATCCAGGGAAATGATGAGCATATCTGGTTCGTCGATCCGCTGGATGGAACCGTGAATTATGCCCATCAGATTCCCATTTTTTGCGTCTCCATTGCCTATGCATCCCGGGGAGAATTAATGCTGGGCGCGGTGTATGACCCCATGCGTGACGAGATGTTCACTGCCGAGCGCGGCCAGGGTGCGTACCTGAATGGCAATCCCATTCGGGTTTCCGGGGCTGAAGAATTACAGAAGAGCCTGCTTGTGACGGGTTTTCCATACGACGCCTGGAATACCAGGCAGGATAATTT
>JBLNAU010000546.1:0-3371 GCA_050259515.1 Syntrophothermus sp. | reverse complement strand
TATCGAAAAGAGCTGACCACACCCGCCGGAAAACTCCTGGATCAGACCCGGGATGGCATGGATGAGCTCGCCAGTCTTTTCCTTCCAAAGAGAGAGCAGGGCAGCAAATCCATCCTTTATGATTTCATCATCCTTATCCTGTTGCTGATCTCCGCCTGGGGCATCCTGTGGGCGGCCACACTATTCATCCGCAATTTGGGAACGATCTTCAGTGCATGGGATGCAGTCGTCTCCTGGAATCGCTGGGCAACAGTCTGGGCCGCCGGGCGCATCCCGACGGACACCCATTTTTATCCCCAGCTGATTCCTGCCAACTGGTCCATCACATATATGCTGCTCGGAAACACGACGCTGCAGTTCTTTGCCAAGAGCGTCATGCCCCTGTTTACCTTGATGATCTTCCTGGGATTCTTTAATCTTGTCCTGATCACGAAGAAATACTATTTCCTGGTTTCCATCGTCCTTCTGCAGCCCTTACTCAACCGGCTTCTTGAAACGGGACTCACCAATGGGTACCCCGATACGGCAGTCGCATTCTTTGCATTTGCAAGCCTCTACATGCTGCTCAAAGCCCAAGTCACTTCCGAACCGGGGGAGCGCAGCCAGCTTTACCTGCTCGGAGCCCTGTTTTCGATGGGTGCTGCCCTCACCAAACAGACGGGAGTGTATATCGCACTCTGTTACCCGGTCCTTGTAGCGGCGGAAATCTTCTTTTCCAAACAGCCAGTGGGAAAAAAGATGATCCAAACATGGATCGCAGTATTTGCGGGTATTTCCCTGGTCTGGATATCCTGGTACCTGTACAGTGTCATGGCCGGGACCGGCAGCGAAGTCTTTGACACCTATATCTCCATAAGCGCGGATAAATACGATAACCTGCCTGCTCTCGAAAGGATCACCACTGCCATTGGCCAGCACAGGGAGTTCGTTGTTCTGTTTCTCCTGATCGCAGTGACCTTTCCCTGGATGAACCGCTTCTATAAAACCCTTACACTTCTCTTCGCACCCTATCCCCTTCTGTGGGCCTGGGTGGCCTCCTACGACACACGCAACCTTGCAATATTTTTGCCGGTCCTGGCCCTGTTGGCGGGATACTCGATCGACAATTGGATCGGAAAGCTGGCAGTGCTCGGCGAAAAGAGGAATATCCTTCAGGTACCTGTCTATGTTCCAGTCGCCGTTCTGGGCGTGGGATTGCTTGGATTAAGTTTTATGATTTCTCCGCAAAGTCTTTCCCAGAGGCAGGTGGATCTTCAGAGACAGATCTTCAGTCCCAGCAAGAATCAGATGCTGCTGGATCTGGTCAGGGAAAATGGGCCGCAAACCCGGGTCCTGACAAATTATCCCATGAGCTATATTCCGGGACTGGAGCAATACCAGGTCCGTTTCAACTTTCAGGATTATGATCTTTTCCTCTCTCACCTGGAAAATCCACAAATCGAATATCTGCTGGTTCCCAATGCCATCGATAAAAAGATCGCAGACTATATCGACAACCAGGTCAATGCCGGGAACTTTGAGATCCTATCCAGGGATAAGCAGTGGAAGGTATTTACCCTGCTGAAGATCTTGAAGAGATAGCAAGTCCCTCTTTGCGATAAAAAAAAGGAACCAATCCCATGTTTGGTCAGCAACAGGTTCCCGAGACAGGCAGCCTGATCGATCGGGTACGTGGTCGCCGCTGCATTTTTTATCAAAATAGGAGAAAAACATCCTGAAGTTTATGGATTGGGCAAATCCGGTCGCCTCTCCAGGGGGATCACCGGGGTAGAACACCAATCCAACCATCCACGTTTATGTTGTTAAAATACAGGGTGAGAGTTCTTTTTGGAATGAAATCACCTCATTTGGGAGAATTATGACCTTCGAACAATCCTCAGACAGCCCCCATCAATTTCTTGCCCAGCTTGCGGGCGGCTGGGCAGGCAGTTCCAAATACTGGGCTGAACTGGATGTATTGACCGACGAAGCACCCATGATCGGCAACATCCAATTGGTCCTCGATGGGCGATTTGCCCTGTTTCTCTATCAATCTGCCGTTGAAGGTGAGCCTCAGCATGGAATGTTCACCTTCGGCTATAACACCCTGTCGGACCACTATGAAGCCTCCTGGGTGGATAGCTGGCACAATTACACAGCCATTATGTTCTGCGTTGGTACTTCTATGGAAAACGGATTCTCTGTCCTCGGCAGTTATCCCGACCCGACAGGCGGGCCCGACTGGGGCTGGCGCACGGTCGTTGAGCTGCTGGACAACGATCACCTGCTGATCACCGCCTACAATATCAGCCCGGAAGGCGGCGAAGCCAGGGTGACAGAGTCACGATTGACGAGGGTGAAGAAATAAGAGCCCCGGCCTTTGCCCCATGAGGCGGCATGGGAATCACCCCCTCCCTGCCCGGAATGGGTAAGAAGGCGTCTAATAGAGGTAAAAAATGAAAATCCTGATTATTGGTGGAACGAAATTTCTAGGGAGACACCTTGCGGATGCGGCGCTGGCAGCCGGACATGAAGTGACCCTGTTCAACCGGGGCAAAACCAACCCGACTCTTTTTCCAAACCTGGAAACCATTCTTGGCGACCGCGAGCAGGACATCGACAAGCTCTCAGGACGTGAATGGGATGCAGCCATCGACGTCGCCGGGTATCTGCCGCGTGTCGTCCGGCTTTCCGCACAGGGATTGAAGACAAGTGTAAAGAAGTATGTTTTTATTTCCTCCATTTCCGTCTATGCGGAATTCAAAAAGGTGGGAATCAATGAGACCGATCCTGTTGGGAAACTGGAGGACGAGTCGGTCGAGGAGATCACTGGCGAGACGTATGGTCCGCTCAAGGCGCTGTGCGAAAAGACAGTGCAGGAAATCTTCGGCGACCGTGCCCTGATCATCCGCCCGGGCCTGATCGTCGGTCCCCACGACCCGACCGATCGCTTTACCTACTGGCCCATGCGCGTCAAGCGCGGCGACGACATGATCACCCCGGACAAGCCCCAGACTCCGATCCAGATCATCGATGTACGCGATCTGTCTGATTTCATCATCAAGCTGATCGAGGAGGATGCTTCGGGGATTTACAACGCGACCGGTCCCGACCGCGAATTAATGATGGGCGAATTCCTGGATGCGTGCAAGCTGGTGAGTGGAGGGGTGGCGACCTTCCATTGGGCCAGTGCGGAGTTTTTAAAGGAGCACGAGGTTGCTCCGTGGAGCGACATGCCCGTCTGGATCCCCGATACCGAGGAGGAGGCAGGCTTCTCACGCGTGGATGTTTCCAAGGCCATCGGTGCAGGGCTCAAATTCCGCCCGCTCGAGGAGACAATTCGCGATACGATTAAGTGGGCCGAGATGCGCCCCGAAGATCATGAGTGGCGT
>JBLNAU010000545.1:0-5493 GCA_050259515.1 Syntrophothermus sp. | reverse complement strand
ACGGCCGGATCTTCGAAGTGACCTCGAACGCCTACGCCTATACCGGTGACGGTGCTGCCGTCCTGCTGCGCCGCGGCCTGCCGCTCGAGGATATGGAGTTCTTCCAGTTCCACCCGACCGGTATTTACAAGCTGGGCATCCTGATCACGGAAGGCGTTCGCGGCGAAGGCGGTGTTTTGATCAACGGCAAGGGTGAGCGCTTCATGCCGAAGTATGCCCCGACGGTCAAGGATCTGGCGTCACGTGATGTTGTCTCCCGGGCGATCTATACCGAGATCCGCGAGGGACGCGGCGTCAACGGCAGGAATTATGTGTATCTCGATGTGCGTCCCGAGTCCGTTATCAAATATGCGGCCATGGACGGGCGTACCAATACCGATGGGACTCCGTATATGATTACTGGCGAGCAGGTGCTGGCGAAGCTCCCGGATATTATCGACTTCTGCCGCGTTTATCTGGGTGTTGACCCGATCACGCAGATGATGCCGATCCAGCCGACCGCCCATTACACGATGGGCGGCATCCCGACCAACAAGTTTGGCGAAGTGGTGATCGACAGCAAGAACACGCCCTTCCCGGGGTTGTACGCGGCGGGCGAGTGTGCCTGTGTATCCGTCCATGGAGCGAACCGGCTGGGGACCAATTCGCTGCTCGACCTGGTGGTCTTTGGCAAGCACGCCGGTCTGAAGGCTGCCGAGTATGCCAACGGAGTTGATTTCGAGAAACTGCCAGCCGACGCAGAGTCGTTCGCTAGGTCCCAGTTCGATACATTGAGAAATGGATCCGGCCAGGAGAACGCGTTCGACATTACCCGCGAGATGAAGAAGGTCATGTTCGAGGATGTGGGCATCTACCGCTCGGGCGCGATCATGGAAGCGGCCATCGACAAGGTTCTCGAGCTGAAGGAACGCTATAAGCATGTGAAAGTAACCGATACCGGCAAGGTCTTCAATACCGAACTGTTGAACGCCTGGGAGCTCGGAAACATGTTGGACGTCGCCGAGTTGGTGGCCGTCTGTGCCTTGAACCGGACCGAGTCCCGCGGCGGCCATACCCGCGAGGACTATCCGGAGCGCGACGATACGAACTGGCTCAAACATACCCTGGCTTGCAAGGAAAATGGACAGATCAAGATCGATTACAAGCCGGTGGTCATCACAAAGTATCAGCCAAAGGCGAGAGTGTACTAAGAGAGTCGATATTAGAGAATAGAGAGTAGCAAGTAGAGATTGGAGAGCTATGGAAGTCACCCTGAAGGTTTTCCGTTATAACCCTGAAGTGGATCAGAAATTCCACTATGAATCCTACACCTTTGAAGGCGAGGAGACCGACCGTATCCTCGATCTGCTCGAGCATGTCAAGGGATATATGGATGGCACGCTGTCCTTCCGCCGCTCGTGTGCGCACGGCGTGTGCGGCTCAGATGCGATGCGCATCAACGGCAAGAACATGCTGGCCTGCAAGACCCTGGTGCGGGATGTCGGCACGTCGATCACCGTGGAGCCGATCCTGGGCTTGAAGGTGATCAAGGACCTGATCGTGGACATGGAGCCGTTCTTCGACAATTACAAGAAGATGCTGCCCTATTTGATCAACGATTCGCCGCTTCCCGCGGATGGACGCGAGCGGCTTCAGACCCCCGAACAGCGCGCCCGCTTCGACGACACTACCAAGTGCATCCTGTGCGCGGCGTGTACCACCTCCTGCCCGTCGTTCTGGGCCAGCGATGAATATTATGGCCCCGCTGCGCTTGTGGCCGCTCACCGTTTCATCTACGACAGCCGAGATGAGGGGGCCGCCGAGCGCATGCATATCATCAGCGAGACGAGCGGACTTGCGCGCTGCCACACCATCTATAACTGCACCAATGCCTGCCCGCGCGATATCCAGATCACGAAGGCGATCGGTGAGCTGAAGATGTCCTCATTGACCGGGAGGATCGACTAGCTCCAGCAAGTGGTAATCCGTGAACAATAAACCGCGTCTGTGAAGATGCGGTTTATTGTTTCCTTGGAGGAGAGAAATGGATATCTTGCGATTATCTGCTTTTTCCCACGATGGGAAGGGCGGCAATCCGGCTGGGGTTGCCTTTTGTGAGGAGATGCCAGCCGATGAAGAGATGCTGCAGGTCGCCAAAGAAGTGGGTTATTCTGAAACAGCATTCCTGGTGAAGCAGGCGGACGGCTGGCGCGTGCGTTATTTCGCCCCGGCCATGGAGGTCCCGTTTTGTGGGCATGCCACGATCGCACTCGGCGCGGCGCTGGGCGAGCGATTGGGTGCAGGTGAATACAGATTATTTTTGAATGGCGGTGAGATCAGTGTCCGGGCAGAAAACTCAGCGGCTGGATGGTCGGCTACACTCATTTCCTCCGGGACTTCTTCGGAAAATGCGCCTGGGGAATATGTGGACCAGGTACTCGCCGCGTTCCATCTTGCTTGGGCTGACCTTGACCCTGCCTTCCCGGTCCGCTTTGCATCGGCAGGAGCCAAACACTTGATTTTCGTTCTGAAGAAGCGTGAGACTCTGGCCGGTATGAAATATTCGTTCGATTTGGTAAGAGAGCTCATGCTGAACCAGGGCCTGATCACCATCAGCCTGCTGTGGCCTGAATCAGAGGAGCTCTTCCATTCCCGAAATGCCTTTGCAGCCGGCGGAATCTATGAGGATCCGGCAACCGGTGCCGCCGCTGCAGCGCTGGCAGGGTATTTACGAGATATTGGCTGGAAAGGCAAAAGCGTGTTTACGATCCTGCAGGGTGAGGAGATGGGGATGCCATCCCGCCTGACGGTGAAATATGGTCCTGAGCCAGGCTCCAGTGTGGCGGTCAGCGGTGAGACCCGCTACATTGCATGATGGAAATTTGCAGGGGCAATTATTTTGCAGATTTGCTCAAGCCGCCGTCCTCGGCGGCGTCTCGCTGAGGACTTTCCGACCTTTCCTTAACTATCCGAGGGATGGCTGTATAATTTCTTCATGAGGCGATTGCTTGACCGGTTTATCCTGGGTTTCCCTGTCCTTTTCCTAAAGCAATATCCGTATGCCTGGATCGCGTTTGTGGCGCTCTGGCCGAGCTCTCCCGCTCTGGCGGGTGTTTTCCTGGCCGTGGTTGTGATGGGTATCCTGTCCCTGCGATGGCAGGCCGCTGCCTGGGTCTCCCGGATGCGGGCCGAGCACGCGGCTGAGGATGGAAAATTTTATATGGACCGTCCACCCGTCCCATGGCCCATGGCGGCTCGAAAGATCGCTCTGCTGGTTGCCGGTGCGGCGCTGCTTGCCTTCCTGCTACAAGGCAGGCTTGGACTGACGTTCTGGCAGTGTTTGATCATGGTCGTCGGGTTTGCCCTTTTCTACCAGGATAACCGCTTCTTTGGGGCAGAGGTGATCTATGTCATAACCGCCCTGGGGATCGCGATCCGCTTCGTGCCCGGTCATCTGGAGTACCGCTTGTTCCTGCCGTTCCGGGAGATCGGTCGAATCGAACGGACTGCCTATCAGGAGAACCGTGATATCGATCTCGTCGCCCGGACGCGGAATGAAACGAAGGGACTATTACTGACTCCCAAGGATCCCAGGGGTTTTACGAGGCGGATCAACAAAGTGTTTATTATCCCGTCCGATGCCAATCAATTCATGGAAGAGCTGCCTTACGGGTTTGGAAAGGCCCTGTAGGCCAATCAGGTTCAAGTCTCTTTCAAGGAGGAGAATCCAATGTCTGCAATGCAAGCCGCTGATCAATCCCAATTGCTCAGGGATCTTTCGCCTTATATTTACGGAACGACCCGGCTCGGGGATGAAAAAATTCCCTTCCAGAAACGCGTCAAACTGGCCCGGGCGGCCATGGAAGCAGTCCCTTGGTTCCATACCAGCCATACCTATGGCAATGCCCTGCAAGTGTTGCGGGCTGCCTTTGACCAGGATCGGGCACGCGTCCCCAACCTGATCGTCAAGATCGGCTGGGAAAATATGAATGAGCTGCGCGATGTCATCCATCAAAACATCGATCCACTCGGGCTGGACGGGCTGGAGCTTGGACAGCTGTGCCTGAGTGGATCCTTCGCTGAAAATTACGCCAGCGGCGGCGACTGCTATGAGCTGTTTGCGCGGCTCAAACAGGAGGGACTGGTGCGGCGCTTCGTGCTGGAGGTATTCCCCTGGTCCTCGGAACGGGCGCTTCGGGCCATACGGGGCGGCTATCCGGAAGGGATCGTGGACGGGTATATCCTGTATATCAATCCCCTCCAGCGCTTTGCGTCCAATGAGTTATGGGACGTGCTGGTCCAGCGCAGGGAGCCGCTGATCGCCATGCGGACGGTGGCGGGCGGCAATATCTATAAACTGCGGGATGTCGCGGGATATGCCTGGAGACCCTACCTGCAGCAGCGTGCCGCACAGGTTGTGCCGATCTTCGAGCGCTCCGGCATCCCAACCTGGACGGAATTCTGTGTCCGTTTTGCACACAGCCTTCCGCAGGTGCGCGCCACCGTAGGGGCAACGAGTCACCTGGAGAACCTTAAAGAATTTCTCGACGCTGCCCGGAACATCCAGCCGCTGCCTGCAGATATTATCGATGAAATTACCCGGCTGTACGAGCGCTGGTCCGACGAGCTGGATATGAAGGCCGAGATCTGGTCGCTATAGATCGAAATTGTTTCATGCTCCAAATTTGATTTTTTCCAAGAGTATAATTATTCATCGGTCCCGTTATCGTCAAAGGAGGCTCCCATGGCATTCAAGCTCGTTTACCTCTCCCAGCAGGACCCGCAGTGGAAGAACGACAGGCTGGGCTTCGGTACCGGCTCCCAGGACACAATTGGGTATGTTGGCTGTGCCCTGACCAGTGTTTCGATGATGCTCAGCGGCCATGGATTTCCGGAAACCCCCCAATCTCTCAATCAAAAGTTAAAGGATCGACAGGGCTTTGCCGGTTCAGGCATCCGCTGGGATGTCGTCTGCCAGGTGCATCCGCAGGTCAGGCTCAAGGCCAACATCAAGTGTGAAACGACCGATGCGCCGCTTGGCCAGGTCGACGCGGCTTTGAATGCCGGCCAGCCGGTGATCGTGCGCGTGGATGCCTCTCCCAACCCCGGACTGCAGTGGCATTATGTGCTGGTCTACGCCCGCCAGGGGGACGATTACCTGATGCTGGATCCCTGGCCCTACCGGCCGGGAACGGACAAGCCAGACCTCCTGATGAAACGCTACAGCCAGGGCCAGCCGCTGAAACGTGCCATCCAGCAGGTACTTTTCTACAACGTTGCTGGAACCGGGGGACCGTTTGTGACTCCATCTTCCTCTACAACAACGACTCCATCGCAGCCGGTACCAGCTTTTCCAACGACGGGCGGAGTCTACGCCCGGGTGATGGACTCAGTCACCTGGGGCCTGAACATTCGCTCGAGCAAGGATACTTCCAGCCAGGCGAACATCCTGATCGCGGTTCCGGCCGGGACGCAGCTGTTGCTCCTTGATCCAGCAGAGACCGCAAAAATGGG
>JBLNAU010000544.1:0-4329 GCA_050259515.1 Syntrophothermus sp. | reverse complement strand
GCTTCCGAAGTCCAGGTGCGGGGTATGGTTTTCCAGCAATCTGACCTTGGGTACGCTATGGAATGAGTGTACAAATGTGCTACAAGAAAGGCAAAGAAAATATTAGATATTTCACGGGTATGAGAAGCAGGGAGTCAAATTGTGTGGCAAAATTCAACAAGGGTCGCAAGGGGAGGCCCAGAACTCATCATCCTGGGCCTCGGATTCCTATGGACTTTTTGATGATGATTGGACCTTCAAGCAGCTGATGCAACGGTGCGTTCTGGAAGCGGTGGAGATCGTGAAGGAAGTGAACAGTATCCCGTGGCAGAATGAGGATGTGCGGTCAATTGCGCTGACGGTGTTTATTCAGAGGGCGAGAATATGAGAAGATAATGCCCCAGCACACCGGGGCATTTGTTTACCGTTCCAACAACATGGTAAAAGCGGCTCCGCCAGCCGTCCCCCCCATTAGGCAAGGTGAATGACCGCGTTGCGTCCCACCTGCTCTTCATGCGCCGATAATCATTCCTCGGCAGCGATAGCCGGTCCAGAGATTCCCGTTCAGTCTAGGCAGCGACAATTTCACCCGTCACCGACTCTTCGGAATCTGATAACGACGAATTCCTTCACCATGCCTTGTTGTAGATTACCGGCATTTGCCCCTTCCACCTGTTCCAGGTGTGATCGTCAGTGATGAGATCGGCCATGAAGTGAGCAACGTTGATCCGGCTGGTCTTTCCCGGATCAAAGAGCGCGCTTCTCGTAGGAGAAGGATATGCCCGGTATTCCGTGACGCTGCTTGCATTGATCAGGGTATCCGGCCGAACGACCACCCACGCGATCTTCTCATGCCTCTGGCCGATGGCAGTCCTCAGGTAATCACTGGCAGCTTCGTTGTCCGCGTGCGGGGGGAGCGCGAGGCGAATGAGTCCGAGAGCAAGCCTCTGGCTGCGTGATACCGTCTCATGGAGATCCCGGTTGCTATTGCCAGCGGTATTCATAAGCACGAACCTGGTTGATTGCTCTGGCCTGTTCGCCGTGATGGCATCGCACAATCGCCGCGTGGCGGCGGTGACGAGCCTGCGAGGCTGGCCGTAGATACCTTTCACACTAAGCACATGACCGAGGCACGATGCTATGCGAGCGCACCCATTGACGTGGCGGGCCAATTCCGCGTCGTTAAGATCCAGAATGCTCCCGTGGATCGCGCACAGGCCCTCATGAGTCCTGATCACATCGGGCAGCTTGTCGGGCGATCGCACAATCACTTTCACCTGTTGTCCGCGAGCGAGCAATTGCTGCACCAGCAGCCGTCCGGTTGCGCCGGTTGCTCCAACCACAAGGGTTGTCATCGTCCTCCTCGGTTGTCCGTTCAGGCATCTGTTGTTTATGGGCTTTCCAGATACGTTCGCTGTGCCAAATAACGGTACTGAAACGGTACTCCGAATCTCCGAATAATGCAAGACGCTGCGTCACCATATAGTGAGCTGCCAGTTATGGGAAAAGCCCAGAACTCATCATCCTGGGCCTCGGATTCCTTTAGACTTCCACATGGGCCCTTTGCTGATACCAAGACCTTGATGCAGCGAAACACATCGGCTGAACAAAAACGAATGGCCCAGAACATCGGGCCATTATTATCCTTCGACACTTCAGTGTTTACGCCGAGAGCCTGGAAATCACATTCGTCATCTTCGAAGCTTAATCCCCACTAATGGGCTACGGCCCTTTACATAAAGCCTCGCCGCACGGTGCGGCGCCACCGATCATCGTTTCTCAAATGACTGCGGCATTGAGCGGACACGACTATCCGCAAATCCAAAGACGGGGCATTGTTGTTCGACACAAGTTATGCGACAGCACGCGTTCGCTTCATAACGCCTTAAGCCACCGCGATTGGAGCATTGCAGCATTTTGCTGAAATTTGTTGGCGTCCCAGGCATCCTCTAAGGAATGATCTTTGGACTCAGTACTCCTTGGTTTCCACCGCCTCGACGATCCGCACTTGAGGGTTCATCACGATCTTCCCTTCAACACGACCCCACACAACGCGCATGGCGGCGAGCAGGGCCTCTGCCTGGCCCGCTGTGTCGAACTCGAGGTCAATCATGACGTACTTTGCATCGTCGATCGGCCGTAAGACCCGGTAGCGGCGCACGCCCGACGTCTCCCGACCAGCAGGATCGGCGTCGAAGGCCTTCTTCCAGCCGTCGAAGTCAAAGACTGGGTGTTCAATCCGCAGGATATACATTTCAACTCCTCTACGTTTAGATGATCCCGAAACTGGTGCCCACAGACACCCAAGCTGCGGCAGTAAATCGTCCGTTGTAGCTGCGTGTACACACCGTTTTTGCGGCCATGGGGCCCCGCCGACTGTACCCATGCGGTGGTCAAGCCGTTTCGAATCTAAGGTTGCTTCTGGTTTGCTCTCAAGGCACGAATTACTGTCACCAATGCAGCACCGAAGCCAGCGCCGCTCCCAAACAAGCCAACGACCTGGACCGCCCTTATATTTTCTGTGAATTGATTTAACCCTATTGCGCCGAACATCACCATGAGGCCAATATTTATCCAGATGATCTTCTGGTTCACGATAATTTCCTCCTACGAGAGAATGCAGTTCAGCTTCGGGTTGAACGTCGAATACAAACAAAGCACCCATCCCTCCTGACAGAGAAATGGGCCATGCCTGCAGCTGTTCTCGACCGCGCAAATGCAGGGGAAAGATAAAGGCCATCGCCGCCAATGTCAAACTCGCACGTAAATGAGCATTTCCCGGCCCCACATTCTTGTTGCTGATTCCGCATATCTCATTCTTGGTGTGATCGTTCGTTTGCCAGCTCTTCCAGCGCAATCATCGTTTGAGCAGCAGGCAAAGTGGCTTCAAGGCCCTCACGTGGTGGCTGTTCTTCATTTATTCAACCCTGTTGCCATTTTGTAGGCCATTGCGGCTTCGGGAAGCGGTGTTAAAGTATCCAGTAAAATATTGTACGTCCCTTTTTCAGACAGTTCGTCAGCGACTTTTTTAATCAAAGCCAACGTAGCTTTCATCAAACCTGAACCAAGACTTAAACGTGCAACACCTAAATCCTGCAGTTCACTTACGGATGGCGGTACTCCTGCCCCAATCCCAGGGTTTGAAAGAATATTAATCGGGGCATGAATTTCCTTAACCAATGTTGAGATTATTTCTTTTTGCCATACAGGTTGCACAAATATGCAGTCGGCACCGGCTTCCCGGTATTTATTGCCACGCTTAATTGATTCAGATAATTTGTCTTGTGGCGAACCTGACGAAGTATAGAATGAATCCGTTCTTGCATTAATTACTAAATGAAAGCCGAGTGAATCTGATACTGCACGAATGGCTGATATTCTTTCGCAAAATTCCAGCTCGTCGATTAATATTGGATTCAAATCAATACTGTCTTCAATGTTTATTCCAACAATTCCTGTTGCAATTATCTTCTTCACAGATTCAACTATTTCATCGAGATTGTTCCCATATCCAGCTTCTATATCCACAGTGACCGGAACTTGTACACCATGTACGATTCCCGTAATGGCGTCAATCATTTCCGTCAATTGTATGACCTGGCAGTCAGGATACCCTAGAGAGGCAGCTATTCCCATGCTTGTTGTTGCGATCGCCTTAAAGCCGCGTGCTTCAATTAATTTAGAACTTCCGACGTCCCACGAGTTTAATAGAACCAGAATTTCTTTGTCGTGATGATATTTCAGGAGCAGTTCGGCTTTTTCTTTTTGAATACTTGAAACCATAATATGGTCCTTTTCTCATGTTGACTATAGATAGATCTGGCCTCTCAATAAATAGCCACGAACAAACAGAGCACCGTACAGGATAGTCGGGCTGTGGTGCGATGCAAGGGAGCGAGCACCATTTATCTAGCCAAAAATCGTTTCACCTTCGCCGATTCAGTGTGCGAATGCCGATTTGCTGTTTGGTAGGCGCACACTCACACCAGCAACTGATAGCATCCTATGAAACAAAGGACTTGGATGACCGCGATAACGGCAATGTTCGCATATAGTCTTCCGAGAACCTTGACCTGGTCAAATCGCCATTTCTCCAGATGAGCATAATACGCTCGACCGTCGATGGACGCAAAGCTCAAGACTCCAAGCAACGCTGGTAACAAATTTCCTGACGCGAAGCTGATGTACACGAGACCTCGTGCGGCAATGTGTGGCACGAAGGCTAGAATTCGTTCGATGACCGCCATCCAAGGAATCAGCTCGCTTAAAGATGACGTATCAATCATCTCAGAGGCGTGCTCCCCAACGGGAGTCCCCTCGAGAGGATTTCGGATGAAAGGTAGCATGATC